>USFH01000004.1 GCA_900553925.1 uncultured Clostridium sp. | reverse complement strand
CCTGCCAAGCAACCTCAACGATGAAACGAACTGCCATACGTGTATCCTTGTTTGCACCACAGAATGCATCTACAACATAAAGCTTCTTGTTGCAAAGCTCCTTCTTAGCAAGATCCTTAACAACTGCCCATGTCTCTTCTGTCATAGGATGGTTGTCGTTCTTGTAAGCATCTGTTGTCCACCATACTGTGTCCTTAGAATTCTCATCCATAACGATGTACTTATCTTTAGGAGAACGTCCTGTAAATACACCTGTCATAACGTTGACTGTATCTAATTCTGTGTTCTGTCCAACCTCATAACCCTCGTTTGAAGCCTTTGTCTCTTCCTCAAACAAAACTTCATATGAAGGATTGTGAACGATTTCTGTTGTTCCGGTAATTCCATACTTAGTTAAATCAATGTTTGCCATCTTAAAATTTCCTTCCTTTGCTTTTTATTAATTAAGGGCAGTTATCTACCCAAAACCACCGAAATTGTATCACTAAAAAGATATCCAGTCAACCAACATATATGAAAAATCGTTTAATTTTTCGTGAATTAAATGTTAATCCTCTTTTTTATCAATATATCGGTTGAGTGTCTCAACTACTGTGTTCAGATTATATGGCTTTGCAATATAGTCATCGAGCTTGTTCTCTAAGATACGTTCCTTGTCACCAAACATGGCTCTCGCTGTAACTGCGATGATCGGAAGGCGCTTCTTATGCTCCTTCTGCTCAATCTCACGAATCTTCTGTGTTGCTGCGATACCATCCATAACCGGCATCTGTACATCGAACAGCGCTGCGTCGTATTCCTTCTGCTTGAACAGCTCGATCGCTTTCTCACCATTCTCTGCAATATCATAGGAGAATCCTGCCATACCGAGCAGCTTACCGATAACCTGCTGGTTGACCGGCTCATCCTCTGCCACGAGGATACGTGCCTTGCTGTGTGCATTGATAGAGAATACTGCTGCATCTTCCTTCTCTTCCACGTTCTTCGCTGCTTCCACTTCAGCTGCCTTCACAACCTTCAGAGGAATCTCTGCAATAAACGTAGAACCGATACCTTCCTTACTCTGGACACTGATGTTACCACCCATCAGCTCTGCGATCTGCTTGGAGATAACGAGTCCCAGTCCGGAACCGCCGTATTTTCTCGTATCCGAGCCATCCACCTGGGAGAACCGGATAAACAGCTTATCCATGTTCTTCTCTGAGATACCGATACCTGTATCTGCAACTGCAATACGCAGGTTGATATTCTCTTTCTCTGCGTCAATTGCGGCAATCTTTACTCTTACACTTCCCTCAGATGTGAATTTTAATGCATTCGAAAGCAAACAATTCAAAATCTGCTGGATTCTCTGTCCATCGCCCTTTACAAGCTTTGGAATATTGTTACCAAATGTACAGTCAAGCGCAAGTCCCTTGTTTGTTGCGGTCGGAACCTGTGCGGCTACCGTCTCCTCGATTGCCGAACGCACATCGAAGATTTCTTCCTTCAGGTTATATTTACCAGCCTCGAGCTTACTGATATCCAGAATATCGTTGATCAGGCGCAGCAGGTTATCTGCACAACCCTTCGCAGTCAGCAGATTATCCCGGTAATCTGCCTGCAGATCATCTGCCATCAGCGTAAGCTGCAGCATACCAAGAATTCCGTTGATCGGAGTACGGATCTCGTGGCTCATATTCGCGAGGAACTCTGCCTGTGTCTTATATGCTGCATTCGCATCTTCGATTGCTGCAGACAGCTTGTTCTCCGTCTCCTTCTGGTCTGTAATATCAATAACAACCATGTTGATATAGTCAGCCTCAGACTTGTACATAACTGTGTTAAATACCTTACCAAGCTTCTCCATCGTGATCTCCACGTCCATGAAGTCGCCCTCTTTGGTTCCGGAAGTATTATACGCTGTGAACCATGCGTTAATATCCTGTAACACCTCAATTTTGCTCTCACCAAGGATCTTGTCCTGGTAATCCGATGCATCCAGATTGAAATAGCTTCCGAACCTCTCATTCGCTTCCTGAATGCAATACCCTGTGCTGTTTCCAAGTGAATCTGTGATGATCTTCGCCTGTGCGAATCCAATTGGAAGATTCATGAACAGCTTTCTGTATTTGTCACCCTTTGTATGTCCGGCTACCTCTCCGCCTCCCAGTGCAAATACAACGACTCCCGTGACAGCTGCTGCCAGCACACCAACGATAATTCCTGCCGGAACTGCCTTAAATATCGCTCCAAACACGATTCCAAGCACGACATCCACCGCTGCGGCTATGCCAATTAATTTCTGCCACCCTAACTTTGCTAGTTTTTCCATATGCGTAACACCCCCTGTTTATCAACATTTTACTATACATCCTCGAGATTTTCAATATCTGTCTCGACCTCTTCTTGAAGTTTTTCGTCCTTTTTCTCTTCTTCCGGCACAGCTGCTTCTATCATCTCTGCATCATCGCATTTGCGTGCTGCCAGCCGATTCTCTACCTGCATGGCCGCCATGAGCACAATCATACAGATCACGGAGATCAGCATACCCGGCAACAGTCCCTTCGGCATGTAAGTAAATTCCACTGTATGTTCTCCCGGCGTCATATCCACGCCAATAAATGCACCCACGATCTTATAATACGGAACAGCCTCGCCATCCACCTTCACGGTCCATCCCTCGTCATATGGAATGCTGGTAAATAATGTCTTTCCTTCCGGGATCGTAACCGTTCCCTTCACATAACCATCCTTCCATGTATCGACAGCGAGCAGGTTCCGTGTCAGAGTATTATATACATTTTCAAACACCGGATGATGAAAGGTATATACAGAAAATGGTGCGACCTCCGAACCATTGATATTGTTGTATTCATATTCAACGGAAATATAGTCGCCTGCCTCAAGCTGCCCGATATGGAATAGCTGAAGCTGATAGCGGTCATATGCTATCTCCTGTCCATTCTTATAGAACCGCAGCTTTGTTACATAATTTCCGCGGCAGTTCACATAATAATCACCTGCGCGGCCAGCAGTGAAGCTGACCATGAAATACATCGTCCCTGACGCATTTGGAGTGAAATTCACCTGTCCATTTGCATAGTTTACCGAAGCCGTATCGCTCGATACACTGATTGCCGGCGATTCCTCTGAGAAGAATCCGCCATAGCCGGTCATATCGTATGCTAGAATATTCTGCGCATTTGCAGCCGTATAATCGCTTGGCACGAAATCCTTCGTGTTGCTGTTGACTGCAAATCCAAGCGAGGTCGGATACGGATTCTCATATATTGAAACGTTATTCTGCGTTTCCTTATAAGTATAATCAAAATTGTTCAGATCACCCGGGCGTTCGAGCAGATACCGGACATCAAACAATGCATTTGTAAACGGCGTTGCTCCCCGGTACAAGAATTCATTTGCCCCGGTATAAAATCCAAGCTTGCCCATCGTTGTAACAACGGAGCCAAGCACCGTGGAATTAAAGGTGCTCACGCTCGGCATGTTATGCCAGCTCGCTTCGTCAAGCACCGTGTACTGCATCAGCTCGGAACGATAGAATCCAGCCTCTTCCTCTTCGGCAAGCTCACGCACACGCGCATTTGCCTCTGTGACCGCCGGGCTTGTCTGATAATATTCCTTATAATGGCAATACCCGTTATCCATGAATCCATATGCGGCGTTCGCCACGACCTCCACCAGGCAGATGGAGCCTACCACCGATATGAACGTTGCCGCCTGCATCCGTTTACTGCTCCGCATCATACAGACACACCCATATACGATTAACAGCACCAGACAGACCGGAAGTGCGAACTTCTCCATCGTCTCCCCCGCCTGCTCCCTGCATGCAAATACAAACGCACACGAAAGAAGCACCGCCGAAATGATAAAACAGTTGTCAATCTCCGCGATATGACTTACCGCATCATAAGTCATCATCAGAAGCACAAAGATAAATACAAACGAGAACCGGTTCGGAATTCCGTACTGATCATGCATGCCATGCCAGATATAGTTCAGTGTCTCATGGTTAAAGCTTACCACCAGCAGTACGAGCAGCAGATATTTGCGGAATTTTGTCCACGGATGCTCTCTCACGAACAGATACAGGAACATACCGAACACTGCCAGCATACCGCAATATAAGTTTACGCCGCCGTCAAATGTCTGGTTTGTAATTGGCTTCGTAAATGCAAGCAGCTGCCGCAGCAACACGAATACATTTCCATACCACGTTCCCTTCGGCAGACTCATATCCCCCGCTGCCGTCGCCATGATTCCCTGATATGCAGGAAGCAGGACAAATGCCGCCATGCCACCCGCAAGCAGTGAATACACCGCGAATCGTACACCATCCGCCAGGAACCGCCGGAACGTCTTATGTCCATAGACGAAGAACCACAGCACCAGAAACAGGCAGATAATATAGCCAATATAATAATTACAATAAAGCGCATAGAACAGAGAAAGCACATAGAGCTTCGGATCATGTTCCTCCATCATACGCGCAAATCCCAGCATCACAAGCGGGAATATCATGATGCAGTCAAGCCACATCGTATTCCAGTTATACCCGATCACATAGTTGCTCAGCGCATAGCACACAGAGATTGCAACGATCAGGAAGCTTCTCTTTTTCTTTCCATCCTTATAGCTTAAGAAATGCACCATTGTGACTGCCGTCAGGGCAATCTTCAAGCACATCAGAAAACACGTTACTGCCGTAATCTGCTCCTTGCCGAACACCAGCAGCAACAGATTGAACGGACTCATCAGATAATACGCACCAAGCGATACAAAATTCGATCCCAGCGCAACATTCCATGTATAAAGAAGACTGCCCTCATGCAGCAGCTTATCCCGAAGCTCCGAGAAAAACGGAAGATACTGATGCACACTGTCGATAAGCGTCAGAGAGTTTTCGCCAAACGGAGCGACCTGCTCCGCAATACAGACAACCAGCATGACAACCGCCACGATTGCAAAAGAGAGATAATAGCACCAGTTATCCTGCAGGTTCTCCTGAAAGTTTTTCTTCTCCTTAAACACGATCAGCTTACTGAACACATAGTTGAGTACAAATACGATGACCTGTACAATCACCTTCGACACAAGCTCCTGCACGCGAAATGTATCGCACAGGATGGCAAGTCCAAGTATCTCAACGACCATCGACACCAGACGTGCACCAACAAACTGCACCGCCTCGATGAGTGTCGCATAAAATCCCTTCTTCTTGCTCTGGAACACAAAAAATTTATTTGCAAAGTATGCAAAAGCAATAGCCATAGCGATTGCTATGGCATTGCATGTGTTTCGTGATATCGGCGTAAGTAACCGGAGCAGGAAGAAAGTCACCAGATTGACTGCCGTTGTACATCCTCCGGCAATCAGATACCGCATTTTTTCATTGGCAAAAATCTTCTTTATAAACTGAATCACTGTTTCTTATTCCTTTTCTACTAATTTAAACCATCAAGCAGATAAATCAGTGGAGAATTCCAATAAATCGTTACCTCATTACATGAATAGCACTGCTCATTATCTACATAGGCACGTCCCGGTGCGATGCCATATAATACTGCATTTGCATATGGATCGTCCAGGTTATTATTCGCACCACCCACCAGCATTCCAGGCATAGTCTCCTTTAATACCTGTGAAGGTCTGTGGTGTGTTGCATTCGGTGTGAGGGATCCATAGCCGGTCACATAACAGTATCCGGTCGGATTCACTCCGAAGATATAATCACGCATCTTCTGAGCATATTCTGTGTATTTTGCATCGCCTGTCAGTTTTGCAGCTGCAAGAAGCTCCATGCCGTTGTTTGCGATCGTCATATTACTTCCCCATGGATATGTCACACCCATACCTGTGAAGAAGCCTTCCTCCTCTGCCTTTGACAGCGTCTCATCTGCATCTGCAAGCAGCCGTGCCTTCGCAGTCTTAGCCGCATCTGCATCTACGCCCTCCGCCTTCGCCAGGTCATACAGTGCATAGCTTCCAACATCTGCCCATCCGAAGCCTGTCTTGTACTTATCCTCATCAAATATCTGTTTTACTGCATCAAGGTATTTGCTGTCACCGGTTGCAGCCAGAAGTTCTGCCGACGCCCAGAGTCTCTCATCCGTCAATATTTTGTCATCATAAGCACCTGTCACAAGGTCTTTCGGATTCTCATATCCTGACATATCCGGATTTGCCTCGAGAAATGCATAAGCATTCTTTGCTGCTTCCAGACAAGTTTTTGCAAAATCCGCATCGTATTCTTCATAAATCGTTGATGCCTTTGCCATGACCGCCGCAAAATCTGCTGTTGCTGCATAGGAAACTGGTGCAAGCACCATATCATCCGTCTCATCAACCGCAAGTACCGTCTCCGGGAACACAAGCGCCGTTACCTTATGGTAGACACCGCCGCTTGCAGCATCCTGCATCTTGAGCATCCAGTCAAGCTCATACTTTGCTTCATCCAGAAGATCCGGTGTCTTGTTTCCGCTCTCCGGAATTCCGAGATCATCGGCTGTCTGACCATAATCTTCATATGCAAGGAAAAGATCCTGTACCGTCTTTGCACCCGACACAATATATCGTCCATAATCACCGGCATCATGCCAGCCGCCTGACACATCCACCTTGGTTCCGGATGTATCACCATAGATTGTCGCCTCCTGCATGTGGCATGCCTCATGCGCAAAATCTCCGGCGATATCCTTTGTCACTTCCGTTCCGCAGCGCTGCTTATATAACATCAGAACAACATCCTTATATACATCATCATACAGATTGTCACCGATGGAGAACTCATACGATGCACCGGACGGGCTGGAAATAACCTTATATGTACCCGGCGTATTAAATGCCGTGAAATCACCGTGTCTTACATTCGACTCGGCAGACTTATCATACGAAAGCTCTCCGTATGCACCGACGAACATTGTCTCCTCGGTCTTTGCATCCACGATCTTGAATTTCTCATCATCCTTGGATGTCACGATCACCGTCTTCGTATCATCCGGCTTATAACCGATCTGATTTACCTTCACCTGAATCGGCTGTGGTGCACCGACGATCTTCTCTGCATTCGAGCTGTCCGTTACAAACAGGGAAATATTGTCGAAGTAAATCTTATGTGCATCTGTGACCTCTGTCTGTCCTTCCTGGGTTCCCATATTGACAACAAACCGCGGAGCCGGGTCAGAATTTTCTTCCATCGTGAATTCCTTGGTAATCGTCTGCGTCTCCGGTCCGACTGTGATGAAATCGCTTGCATATGCATGGTAGTCTCCACCATTGATCTGTACACGCCACTGGATCACGCGCTCAATATCCGAGCGCACGTCAAAGCTCATGGTGTAAACGCACCCCTTCGCCATCGTAAATCCATCATAGTAAATCTGGCAGCTATGCTCAAGCGGTCCGCTTTTTGTAATATCACAGACCAGTTCACCATTTTCCGAAGTCATCGTAAAGTTACCGTTATTCGTATAACTCGTAAACCCATCTGTACCATCGTCAAATGTCACGCCAATCGCATCCGCGCCTTCTACCGTAGTGAAACGATCATCCTCCACAACTTCCTGTTCGGTCGTTGTCCAGTTGCCATCATCCTCGATGGTTGACGCTGTTGCATCTGTCACCGTTGCACTGCCGCCTGCCTGCTCAGTCGTTGTCGTGTCTGCCTTGCCGCCACATGCACAAAGCGAAAGCGCAAGGGCAGTCGCTGCAATCGCAGCCGCCGTCTTCTTAAATTTTCTCATAAACCCTCCTGTTTTGTTCCCTCTTTATAGTTTTATCACAATCAGTGTCCCTGACTGCTACGAACAAAATCTCACAACTTCTTCATATGGCAGCACACCACCGAATATATCGAGTGCGCTTCCAACCGTCACATCAATCCGGTCTCTGCCACATTCCCTTAACTGTTCCAAATCCGCAAAGCTTCCAACTCCACCGGCATATGTCATCGGGCATCTCCCCCATGTGCCAAGCATCGTTGCAAGTCCGGTCTCAATACCGGCTGCCTTACCTTCCACATCTACCGCATGGATCAGATATTCGCTGCAATATTCTGCCAGCATGTCCAACGTCTCCGGCGTAACCAGTTCCTCTGTAAACTTCTGCCAGCGGTCTGTCACAATATAGTACCTGCCATCTTTCTTCCTACAGGACAGATCCAGCACCAGATGTTCCGCGCCAACCAGCTCCGACAACCGCTTCAGATTCTCATAATTGATTCTGCCATCCTTAAATACATAAGATGTTACGATCACCTGCCGTGCGCCCATATCCAGAAACTGTTCGGCATTGTCCGCGGTAATTCCCCCGCCGATCTGTAGCCCCTGCGGATATGCCGCAAGTGCCAGCTTCGCCTGTTCCACATCTGCCTCGTAATAGGTGCTTCCGACCGGATTCAGCAGGATGACATGTCCGCCCGCAAGTCCGCTCCGCCGGTACAGATCTGCATAGAAATCCGCTTTCAGTTCCGAGACGAAATTATCCTTGGCAAAATCCGCCTCGTCCTTCAGGCTGCCGCCGACGATCTGCTTGACCGCGCCGTTATGTATATCAATACAAGGTCGAAACCGCATAGTACGCTCCTTCTACGTCTGTACGTCTGAATTGACCTCTATGAAATCCCACGGTCATGTATGGAACCGGTATAAATACACATAGAATGTATTGCAAGCAGAAAGTACTAAGTGTTCTAATATACATGTTCTTACCATACGGGACCGCCGTACGGGTATTGCCCCCTCGCTTCGCTCGTCGGCAGATTGTCGGGCGCATCCTAAATATGAACTTCGTTCATATGCGCCCTCCGCTCGCCGTCCATGGCTCAACGACGGCTTGTTTGAACATCGTGTTCAAACATCCCTGATTACAGAAAGAACACTAAGTACTTTCATGCCTGCAAACATATCCTATGTTCTATTTATACCGATTCCACACATGACTCGCGAATAAACATTACAAGTCAGTTCAAACGGACAGGCATATTCTGTCTTTCCTTATTTTTTCTCAAACCCTAAGTGCTTTCTATGGTATCATATTTCCCTACCTTGTTCAATATATTTTGCTTTACGGAACGGTCTTTTTGCGTTATCATTTACCCAAGGTAAATTGAACAAACACCTGTAAAACACTTATGTATGTAGATGGAATTACGCATAATCACGAATTCATAAGCAGACCGTTGAAACACGTCAGCACTTAACGAACAGTGCCATGAAATGGTGCTGTGAGTTTAGTGTCTGCTACGTGTTGAACCGAGCGGGAGCGCGTCTGCGATGAATTGTGCATTATGCGTAATTCCAAAACCAATACCTAAATCTTTACAGGGGGCAAGGAGATAACATGATAAATGATTTGAAGAAAGATTTGACGGATTGCTACATGTATGGCGAGATTATCTGCCAGCAGGGATTTGGTCCGAAGACGGGCATCTCGATGCATGACATGATCCGTTTCGACCTGCTGCAGTTTCTGGTGTATCTGACAGACAGCTCCGATGGTAGTCTGTACCCGGAGACCCGTTTTTTGCATGAATACCTCGGACAGTATTTTACACTCGAGGCACTGCTCCGTTTCAAGCAGGATCGTACATCCGCACCGGAATTTGCCACAACGATCCCTCGTTCCATGACGTATTTTATAGAGGCAGATCAGTCCGGTCAGTCCGCATGTACAACGAAAGGATTCTCGAAATCGCGGAATCTCTATAACCTATATCTGGAGCTTGGACAGGCATATATCTCGTGTAACAACCACACAACCGATGTGGAAGTATCTACCCTGACTGCATATACCGGCATGCTCGAAGCATACCTGCGCAAGCTGAAACTATTTGAGCCGGGCGAGAATCCTGCCACGAAAAATCCAGTGAAGCCGGCTGGCAATGCCACTCCGGCACAGCCATCCAGCGCCTCTGGCAAGAATGCATCAAATGCGCAGGCAGCCATGGCTGCAATGAAGGGCACGATCAACAAACAGGAGGTTCCGGAAGAGGATATCAAATTAGACGATCTGTTGAACGAATTAAACGAACTGACCGGTCTCTCCGAAGTGAAGAAGGATATCCGGTCGTTAATCAATCTGTTGAAAGTGAAGAAGCTGCGTGAAGAACGTGGCATGAAGCAGCCGGAGATGTCATTGCATATGGTATTTTCCGGGAACCCGGGAACCGGTAAGACAACGGTTGCCCGTCTGCTCGCCAGAATCTACAAATGTCTCGGCATTCTGCCGGGTGGTCAGTTGGTCGAGGTCGACCGCTCCAACTTAGTTGAAGGCTATGTCGGACAGACCGCAATCAAGACGAAGGAAGTTGTGGAAAGCGCCTTAGGCGGTGTACTTTTCATCGATGAGGCATATACATTAACTGCCGGCAAAGACGGGAAGGATTTCGGACAGGAAGCAGTCGATACCCTGCTTAAAATGATGGAAGATAACCGTGACAATCTGATCGTGATTGTTGCCGGTTACACGGAACTTATGAAGGAGTTTGTCGACTCCAACCCGGGACTCCGTTCAAGATTTAACAAATACATCAATTTCGAAGACTACAGCGGGGATGAGCTCTACGAAATCTTCTTATCCATGTGTAAAAAACAGGAATACGAGCCAAACGCACAGGGAAAAGCATATGTAAAGGAACTGCTCGGTATCTGGGCGAAATCCCACGACGAAAACTTTGCGAATGCCAGAGAAGTGCGAAATTATCTGGAACGCTCCATCGCCAGACAGGCAAGCCGGATCGTGGAGCTTGACTCTGTCAGCGACAAACAGCTTAAGACTCTTACAAAGGGCGATCTAACAGAAGGGTAATATGTGCGACCACAGGATCTCGAACAGCTCCTGTTCGGTGCGTGCTTCATCCGCCGGAAGCGTATCCACGCCATCCACATCCATGGATGGTGCGGAAAGCTTCCACGGCGCATGTGCCGCATTTACAATCCGGTAACCACGCTCCCCTATACGCAGACAGAAATCCAGACTGGATAACTCCGAGCGGAACTTATCCGAGAATCCGCCTGCCTGTGCAAACACCTTCTTCTTCACAAGCATACAGCTGCCCAAAACCGCCTGATATTCACGATTCAATCCATAATACCGGCGGGCACCTGTCTCATCCGTCCGTATCTCTGCCCTTCCATCTGTCTCATATATCCTTCGCATCCCCCGATAAGGAATCTGATATAGATTCTGTACATCCGAAAGGTCAATTTCACGTTCTGTTTTCCGCTGCCAGCCCTGCACAGGTGTCGCGAATTTTCCTGCCAGACGAACTCCCGCATATAACAGCTGTTCTTTCTCATCGTACACGCATCCGGAGACAACCGCGACATCCTCCTGCATACAGATGCCAAGCATCTCGCCAAGTGCTGTCGGTGCATCAATCCCAATTCCCGCATCCAGAAACAAGAGATAATTCGCACCTGCCCGCAGGCTGCCAAGATTCCGGTACTCCGCCTTCGTCTTTCCCGGCTGTGCAGGCACTACGATCACATTCCGCCGTTGATTCTGCAGCTGCTGATAATATTTCTGCAATCCGTCATCCGAATGCGCCTCATCCACAAGAATAATCTCAAAATTACTATACCGCGTCTTCTCATAGAACGGCGCCAGCATCTGTGTCATCTGTTCCCGTGTCCCACTGCCTGTTACAATGATGGATACAAGCGGGTTTCCCGGTGTATCATATTTTATGTTGTATACGTTTCTTCGCACAGACATCGTCACACCCGCCAGCAGATGTTCCCGTCCGACATAATCTTCCAGTGCGGCAAATCCCGCCTGATTTTCCTGTGCGTGCTTGCTATCCCGCTCCGGAGAAGTCCCATCATGAATCCTCTTATGATACAGCACCCGTCCAATATGCCCAACCTTTGTGCCATGTCCTACGCACCGGAGCAGCATATCATAGTCCTGTGCACCATCGTACTCACTCCGGAATCCACCTTTTTCAAGAAGGAGGCTCCTTCTTATCATACAGAAATGCCCTATGTAGTTGCAGGTGCGCAGCAGTTCCATGTCAAAATCCGGTTTAAACCGCGGTTCTTTATATTGATTTCCATTTTCTGACATACGGTCTTCATCCGAATACACAATGTCATACCTTTGTTCCTGCAGCTTCATTACAATCCGGTATATTGCATCCTCCGTCAATACATCATCATGATCCAGAAAGGCCACATATTCCCCATGTGCCATCTGCAACGCGTAGTTTATATTCCCGGAGATTCCCCTGTTTTCCTCCATCAGAACATAGTGAATCTGCGGATGATCCTCCTGATATTGCCGGATGATCCGCTCTGTCTCCAGACTGTAAACCTTCTCCATCACGGTTGGTGTCCCATCCTCTGTCCTATGCGCATCGAGTACAGGTGGTGTCCCCTTTGCCTGACTTCCATCTACCATGCACAATTCCCAGTTTTCATACGTCTGGTGCAGGACCGATTCAATCATCGCACGCAAAGAACGCTCCGGCGTCATATACACCGGAACGATCACGCTGATAAATGGCGCATATGCAAACATCCGCTCCCGCTGTGACTGAAGCTCCTCTTCATCTGCCTCAAGCTCCTCCCGGAAGAACCGGTCATAGGCCAGATCCAGCCCTGTCACCATCGACCGCGCTTTGGATAACGCCTCGGGAATCGTTGTCTCTTTAATATGCGCAATTCCTTTTTTAATTGTCTCCGTATTCAGATCAGTCAGGCGAAACTTCATTTTACCTCCCAGCCCATGCTCCCGGAATACTTATACCCGGATAGAGAAATCTGCCGCATCCAGTGCCAGATTCACATTATAATATGGATCTCCATCCGCCAGTATCTCTGGCCAGCGTTTAATAAAAAGTTCAACCTCATTGTTAAACCGTACCTGTTTGTCCGGTGTATCTTCCAATCCTCTGGACTTGGATTCATAATGATAGAGCATCGCCTGCGGCACGTAGACGACCAGCTTCCCGGTTCGTCGTACCTTCATACAGAAATCAACATCGTTAAAAGCAACCTTAAACTCCGGCTCCAGTCCGCCAACCTCCTCGAACACCTTCTTCTTAACCATCATACAGGCTGCGGTAACCGCACTGTAGTCACAGGCTACCTTCGTCCGCGACTGATACAATCCATCATCCTCGTTAAGTGTCACAAATGCATGACCTGCTACACCTCCGAAGCCGACAATCACTCCGGCATGCTGGATCGTATTGTCATCATAGTAAAGCCTTGCACCTACGATCCCAACATCCTCTCTCTGGCAATAGCCAAGCATCTGCTCGAGGCAGTCATCGTTGATCATCTCCGTATCATTATTGAGCAGAAGAATATACTCCCCCTTCGCATGCTCCACGCCGTAATTGTTGATCTTCGAATAGTTAAACTCATCCGGCCAGTACAACACATTCACATCTTCGCGCCGTTCAAGTTCCTTGTAATAGGCAAATGTCTCCTGCTTCTCACTGTTATTCTCTACGATTACATATTCCAGATTGCGATAAGTAGAACGCTCGTCGATTGCTTTCATGCATTTCTTCAGATCGCTAATATGATCCTTGTTCGGTATGACGATCGACACAAGCGGTTCACCTTTTACCGGATAACTCACCTTATAGAATCCAAGATTATCGCCATCCTCTACTATACCGTCCAGGCCGACACGTTTCAGGTGTGCGGCAATCGCTCGTTTTCCCGCTTCAAATGCATAGATCTTCGACTCCGGTATCTCAGCCGTCGACACGGTATGTGCCCTCCAGTGATACAGCACACGCGGAATGTGGCGGATTCCCTTCGCCTGCTCGATACATCGGAATATAAAATCATAGTCCTGAGCGCCATTAAATGCAGGATCGAACAATCCAACTTTCTCGACCAGCGTTTTCTCTGCCACGAACATATGGCAGATATAGTTGTTACAACGGAGCAGGTCAATGTTAAAGTCCGGTTTGAAGTTTGGCGAGAAAAATCTCTTCCCCGTCTCGTCCGTCTTATCTTCATCGGTATAGATAACCTGCACGTGTTCCTCGTTTAACGCCTGCACACACTCAAACAATGCATCCGGTGTAAACAGATCATCGTGATCACCGAGCACAATGTAATCCCCTGTTGCAATCTCGTATGCCTGGTTCGTATTCTCCGAGATTCCCAAAGGTCCCGCCTGCCTTGCGGTATATCTGATTCGTTCGTCTTTCTTTCCATATTCAGTAAGCAGCTTCTGCAGCCGTGTGTGATCACGGCTTCCATCTGAGAAGCATAGCTCCCACTCAGGATAAGTCTGTGCCTGCACGGATGCGATCAGGTCAGCAAGGAACTTCTCATCGCTCTCGTATAATGGCACAAGGATGCTGAACTTCGGGGTATATGTGAATTTTGTCTGACGCTGTTTTTCGAGTTCCTTCGCGCCCGCCATCTTCTTATGTGCCCATTTATTGTAATCTTTATGGCTAAACGGGGTTGCCACCTGCAGGTGCCGTTTGATCTTCACACATGTATTCCGGAGTCCGAAGGTTTTCGTGTTGTTGTACACACGAAGCAGATTCACGTACAGGTTGTTCAGATACCGTCCTCCGACACCTTCCCCTGTCTTCTTCAGATCTTCCTTATATTCGCTCTTACCCGCCTGGAACCGGATCTCCAGACTTCTCTGCGCCCATTCCACAGGGAGCTTCATTGAGAAACCGATTTTCCTTGGCTGGTCGCACTCGGTGAATTTGCGCATTGCATCGGACCGGATATACCATTCCGGCGTATTCTCCGGCAATACAAGAACTTCGCCGGATGTACGGTCCTTCAACAAAATCCCGATCTCCTCGTAGTCGATTGCCCAGCCACGGATCGCGAACACGCCTGCCTCTTCCTTCACGATATCAACATTGCAGTTGATCCCCTGAAGCAGCTTTATGATTTCTTTTCCCTTCGCGTCACACAACTTCATCCTGTCATCGGAATCGGATGCTTCGACCCAGATCTGCAACAGATCAGCTGCCTCGATTCTGACAGATACATCAACGCAGATTGTCAGCACACGCGAAAAAGTTTTTCCTTTTTTCTTCGTCTGGTTAAACGCAGGCGCCTGCTCTACCGTATAAACACATGCAAGCTCCGTCTGTGCACCATTACGCACGAGAACTGCCTTCGTCTTCTTCCCTTCCATAAACTCCGCGGTACAATATCCGGTAACAACAATCTGTCTGGATGCAGTTACACCTTTTCTTATTTGCTTAAACAGATAATCCTGATTCATTGCTCTCTCCTGTTATAAAACATACTTATAAAGACTATATCATATATAGTTTCTTTTTCACACAAAAATTTGTGTATTTTTAGGTGCTTTTTCCCGAAAAATCATGTATAATACATATGTTTTCGGGTTTACAATTACGAATTCCATTCTTATATCAATCTTCCAGTAATTAACCATATGCCCGGAAACGCACGAAGAGGAACCAGCTACACCGGTTCCTCTTTTTGTATTTTCAATATTAAGGCTCTCATTTATCCACTCTCAAAATCAGCCTTTCTGTTCATATGGCTATGCTCTTCTGCGCTTCCAGACAGCCGGGCAGAACAACAGCATCATCGGGAAAATCTCCAGTCTGCCTGCCAGCATATCGAACATCAGAATATATTTCGTAAAATCCGTAAAATGTCCGAAATTCGCCATCGGTCCAACCAGAGAAAGCCCCGGACCGATATTGTTAAACGTCGCTGCTACTGCCGCGAAGTTCGTGACCAGATCTTTGTTCTCAATCGACACAAGCAGTACGGATACCGCGAAAATAACCATATATGTCATAAAATAGACATTTGTCGCCCGCAGCGTCTCATGCTCGAGTGGTTTTCCCTCGATTTTGATCTTCTTCACGGAACGCGGATGCAGATAAGAAATAATTTCTTTTATAAATGACTTGCATGCAATAATAAACCGTGAGACTTTGATACCGCCGCCCGTACTTCCGGCGCAGGCACCAATAAACATCAAAAGCACAAGGATTGTCCTCGAAGTCTCCGGCCATAGATTGAAATCCGCACTTGCAAATCCCGTTGTCGTGATAATACTTGCTACCTGGAAGAACGCTTGCCGGATGCCTTCCGCCGGCGCATACAATGCAAAATGCCGCAGATTAATAAAGATAAACACTGCCGCTGCAATCACGATGATAAAATAAATCCGCACCTCTTCAAACTTCAGCGCATCCCGCAGCTTTCCTGTGAGAATCAGGAAATAAAATCCGAAATTCACACCGAACAGCAGCATGAAAATCGTAACGACCCACTGATTATACGGGCTGACACTGACGAATCCGTCATTCCAGATTGCAAAACCTCCGGTTCCGGCTGTTCCAAACGACGTTGTCAGAGCTTCAAACAGATTCATTCCTCCAAAGAGTAGAAAAATCACCTCTATCATGGTCAGGGCAAAATAAATAATATACAGATATTTGGCTGTCTGACGCACCTTCGGAACCAGCTTTCCAACCGAAGGTCCCGGGCTTTCCGCCTTCATCAGGTTCATGTGGCTGCCTCCCGCCATCGGCACGATGGCAAGCAGAAATACAAGAACGCCCATGCCCCCGATCCAGTGGCTGAAGCTTCGCCAGAATAAGCTGCCCTTCGTCAGGCCTTCCACATCCGATACAACTGTCGCACCCGTTGTTGTAAATCCCGATATCATCTCAAAAAGCGCATCTGCAAAATGCGGAATATCACCATTGATCACAAACGGCAGACATCCAATCACAGACATCAGAATCCACGAAAGCGCTACCGTCACGAAGCCTTCCCGCAGATAAAACCGCATATTCTTCGGTTTATGCAGAATAATCATGGAACCTGCAACCGCACTTCCAAGTGCCACCCACAAAAAAGCAAAGCCACCCGACTCACCATATATTGCAGATACAATACCCGGAAGAGCCAGGAACGCTGCCTCGATTTCCATGATCCAGCCTAATATATAAATAACAACTGAGTAGTTCATAATCTGTCTCCAAAAAAATCTCCCTTACTGCCATTTCAAAATATCGCTGACATCGGTAAAGCCCGTGTGCGTCGTAACAACGACCACGTAATCTCCCTCGCAGATGACATCCTGACCACGCGGAATAATGACCTTACCATTCCGGTTCAGACAGGCAAGCAGAAGGTTATCCTTCAATTTCAGCTCCATGATTGGTTTCCCGATTACCGGAGAATCCTTCTCAACCTTAAACTCCAGTGCCTCCGCCCGGTTATCAAAGATATGATACAGTGTCTCAATATTACTTCCGACCGAATTCTGCATCGCACGGATATACGCCAGAATCTTCTCTGCTGTAATATAACGTGGATATACGATACTTCCGATGTCCAGACTATCAAGCACATCACTGAATGTGCTCCGGTTGATCTTCGTAATTACCTTCGTATCAGAGCATTTTCTCGCAAATAACGTAAGCAGGATATTCTCCTCGTCAAGTCCGGTCAGCGGAACAAACGATTCCGTACTCTCGATGCCCTCCTCACGGAGCAGGTCTTCGTCCGAGCCATCGCCATGCAAGATCAGTGCCTTCGGAAGTAATACGCTCAGCTCCTCACACCGTTTCTCATCCAACTCCAGAATCTTGACCTCCACACCGGATGAAATCAGCTGTTTTCCAAGATAATACGAGGTTTTTCCTCCTCCAATGATCATGCAGTTTTTGACCTTATGTGTATCGACACCGATCTTCTTGAAGAAATCCATACTGTTTGTCGGTGTCGCAAGAAATGTCACGGCATCACCGCCACGCATGATGAAAGAACCATCCGGGATAATCAGGTTCCCATCCCGCTCGACACCACAGACAAGCATATCACAGTTTAACTCATGCATCGCCGAAATCGGCTTATCGTGCAGCAGATTTCCCTTCGGAATCTTGAACTTCACAAGCTCCGCATGTCCACGCGCAAAGGAGTTGATCTCAAGGGCCGACGGCAGACGCAGCAGACGTGCAATCTCGCGTGCAGTCTCTAACTCCGGATTAATGATCAGCGAAAGTCCAAGCTGATTTCGAAGATACGAAAGCTCCATACTGTAATCCGGGTTTCGGACACGTGCGATGGTCGCACAGTCACCGACCTTTTTCGCGATCGTACAGCTGAGCAGATTTAACTCATCACTTTCCGTCACGGCAATCAGAACATCCGCATCCTGAATACCCGCCTCAATCTGGATGCTGTAGCTCGCACCATTTCCGGTAAAGCCCATAACATCGTAGTCTTCCGTAATCCGCTGAATCACCTCATTCTTCTGATCGATGACGGTAATATCATGGGATTCCTTGCTGAGCTTCTCCACCAGCGTACTTCCAACTTTTCCGCATCCAACGATAATAATGTTTAAACCCCGTTCTTTTTTCTGCGTTTTCTTTGAAGATTTCATATCCTTAATTCTTACACTCCCCGTATATTCGCAATTCCTTATTAACAACAAAATTGAAACTTTATTGTACCATATTTACAGTGTTACTACAAGGGAATGTCACGCGGAACCGCGTTCCAAAATCCGGTCTGGTCAACACGTCAATCTGTCCATCATGTGCATCTACGATCCATTTTACAATGGATAGTCCAAGACCTGATCCGCCCGTCTCACTGTTGCGTGCCTCATCGGAACGATAAAACCGCTCAAAGATATGCACGACCTCGGATGCCTGCATGCCGATGCCCTCATCCTGCACCTGATAATAGACGCCTTGCTCTGACCGCCCGACTGTAAAATGAATCGTATCGCCCCCTTCCGAATACTTTGCCGCATTCTGTACGAAAATACGAATAGACTGTTTCAGCATGGCAACATCGCCACGCACCATACAGCCTGGGCAGGCTGAAAATTCGTACGGATGCGTCTCATCAATCATCATGGATTCCTCGTACACCTCCTGCACAAGGTCATTTAAGTCCACTTCGACCGGCTTCAATGTATTCCGCCCACTATCTCCGCGCGCTAAGAATAGAAGCTGTTCAATCAGATCCTTCATATGGTCAGATTCGTTCTTGAGCGCTTCAATCGACTCATTTAGCACTGCTTCATCTTCTTTGCCCCAGCGGTCGAGCATGTTTACATAGCCCTGAATCACGGAGATCGGCGTCCGCAGCTCATGCGATGCATCCGACACGAACCGCGCCTGCTGCAGCTTACTCTCCTGCATCCGCGCGAGCAGATTATTCAGTGCCACCTCAATGCTCTGCAAATCCTTATCCCCGGTCGATATCCGTATATCATTCGCATCAACGGAGACATTCGAGATTGCCTGTTCCAGATGCTCCAGATTTACCTCATCACCGCTCATATTTGAGAGTGCTTCCGCACGCACAGCAAGATCATTCAACGGACGCAGCTTCCGTCTGATATTCCGTATACCAAAGCACGCAGAAATGAGCATCATAAGTTCCACCGCGCCAACCACAATGAGCGGTATAGCCGCATAATCCAGAACCTCATGCACCAGAAAATTGTCCGTGTTCTTACCGACCTGTGTGGTCATCGCCCATGTGGCATATGAATCACCCGACCATGTAATATGCACCGGCTTCGCCCCGGACATCCAGTCTGCATCTGTCGTATCAAGCCGCCATACCAGCACCGCCACGAACAACATTCCGAGTATCACAATATCAAGTCCCAGCAACGCAAAAAAGCGCCGGAACCAGTATCCGACATGAATCTTCCGGGCAATAGAGGTTGTCTTCCGATTTGTCCGTTCTTCTCTCATCCAATCACTCCTATGACTCCTTGATGCAATATCCGACTCCGCGAACTGTCTGGATCAGCTTAATTCCAAAATGATCGTCAATCTTCGTCCGCAGATACCGCACATACACATCAATGATATTCGTCTCGCCGACATAATCATACCCACAGACCTCATTTAGAAGCTTCTCCCGGGTAAGTACAATATTCTTGTTCCGCATCAACGTGTGCAGCAACTCGAACTCTCGATTCGTAAGCTCCACATTTTCTCCCTGCACCGTTACCTCATGCCGATCTTCATCCAGGCAGACCCCCAGCGCTTTCAGCTTATGCGTTGGTGCATTTTCTGTGCGCGTATGCTTCTTCAATGCGACACGGATACGCGCCAGCAGTTCCTCGATGGCAAATGGCTTGGTGATATAATCATCCGCGCCGGCGTCCAGTCCCGATACTTTGTCCATCACAGCATCACGTGCCGTGAGCATGATGACCGGCGTATCTTTCTCCTGCCGAAGTCTCCGCAACACTTCCATGCCATTTAATCCCGGCAGCATCACATCAAGTAAGATCAAGTCAAACGAACCGGAGAGGGCTTTATCCAAACCCTCTCTGCCATCTGCCGCCTTCTCGACTTCATTTCCTTCATGTTTTAATTCCAGTTCGACAAAACGGGCGATGCCCGCTTCATCTTCAATAATCAAAATCTTGCTCATATCGTCTCCTACTACCGCGAAAAAACGACAAATTATATATATTCCACGAGATAGACAGAGTACGCAATTACATGCAGACGCGCTCTCGCTCACTTCCACATGTAGCGGTACTAAACTCATTGCACCAGTAAACTGGCACAATTCGTTAAGTACCGACATGTTCCAATGGTCTGCATTAAAATTGGTACTCTGTCCATCTCTTCATAGAACTACCTGTTGTCGTTTTTTCGCCACTACTTGGTTTTCCTATCTCTATGTTTCAGATTTTTATTTCTTGATGTCTTCCTTTACATTTGCACAGGCATCGGATGCCTTGTCGCAGGCGTTGTTGATGTCCTGTACTGCTTTCGCGTCACCTTCAAAATGGTAACGGCAGTCGCAGAAAAGTCCTATGATTAAAAGTGGTACCGAGATCCAGAACGCGAAGATCAAAAGCAGTATGAATATGATGATCGGCATCCGCATAAACCTTTCACCTTTGCGTTCAATGATAAAATTCTTCTCGCATCCCTTCTTGATGATGTCACCGACCCATGCAAAAAACTCGTCCATATGTTCACCAAAGGTTTTCTTCTTGCAGGACTGCTCATAAGCAGCCTGTGCCTGCGCCAGCTCGTTCGATGTCTCCCGCGGAATCGTTGTATAGGTCCCAACCTCCGGAGCCTTAATCTTTCCAAGCTTCTCTAAATACACGATTGCATCGAGCAGATCATAATTACACGCTTCCAGCGCTCCCTTGGCATCCTCATAGCTGACACCTGTTTTCTCTCTGATTTTTTCTACCTTTTCTAACTGATCCATCTCTGATATCCTCCATTTTCCAAAACAGCTGTTTTGTGATTTGTTCTTTGCTGTTCTTGATTGTGTCCTTATCTTACGGCACCAAAATTAATCTATAAGGTAGGAAAGATTAAAATCAGATTAAAATTTCTATTATTTTCCATATATCTATCTGCACTTCTTCCTGTCCACATACTAACACAAGTGTATGCGTATGTTCATCTATTTTCTTCAGAATCCCGGTGTCCTTCACGTAGGCACCGCCCTCTTTTTTCGCATCCTTTACAAAATGCACGACCGATACTTCCGTATCCTTATGCTCCGCTAACCATTGCAGCTTCCGGTTTAGTTCCGCAACTTCATACTCATCGAGCTCGATCTCCTCCTCTGTCAGCCGCGCCGTCTCCCGCACGGCTTCATCATGTCCCGTAAGTGCTGCAAATGGGGCAAACTGTGCCGCGCGCATCATCCGGTCCATCGGCGGATGCTTCTTCGACACCGGACGTTCCCGGTTGATAATGTCACTGTAATCCCGCGTCATGCCTTATGCCCTCCGATCTGATTATTCCGCTCCCTTGCTGTCGCACCATCCCGGAAATTCATGCCCCGGAGGACTGCATTCTTCCCATATTTATTCTTGATCGTAAGCAATGCCTGCTGGATCTGTTCCTCCTTCGCTTCCTTCTCTTTCTCTGCTTCTTTCTCTTTTTCTAACGCTGCATAGTCCGTGAATAGATCAAGCTGTTCAAAACCGTTTGAATCTTCTTTCACATCCTCCTTGCGGATCACACGGTTCGCCACAACATTCATCCGCCGCACAAGCAGATGCTCGTCCACAATCCGGTCATATAAGCGAAGCACCGCCGCCTCAATCCTACTTGTCGACGAGGTAAAGCCATCCAGATTCTCCGTTCCATGCGCATGCTTCGGTACCTTCCGCCCATACCGGTCACGCGTCACTTCGCCCTTGTATTCCGCTGCCCCCGGCGCCAGGCTTTCGATATCATAGCCGACCGTCACAACCATCTGATTCGTGACAAGCCCTTTCTCCACAAGATCAAACACAAGTGCCTCCGTCATCTCCCGAATCACGACGCGTGCCTTCTCGAATGTATACGGGGACTGCAGCACCTGCCCGGAACTGATGCTGTTGCTCTCCGGGCGGTACGCTTTAATCTCCGCAATCGTACATGGTTCGTACCCCCATGCATGATCGATCAGAAGCTCTGCATTAACACCAAACATCTTATACAGAAGGTCTTCATTATAGTAATCATCTTCTCCGCCCAGCGAACACCGGGCAATATCGCCCATCGTATACAGATCCTGTGCATGAAGCTTCTTCTGGTAGCCTGCCCCCACACGCCAGAAATCCGTCAGCGGTTCATGGTTCCACAACAGTCTGCGGTAACTCATCTCATCAAGCTCCGCGATCCGCGCTCCACGCTCGTCCGGCTGCATATGCTTCGCTTCGATATCCATCGCAATCTTCGCTAAGTACAGGTTCGTCCCGATGCCCGCCGTCGCCGTGATTCCTGTCGTTTCATATACATCCCGTATCATGGTCTCTGCCAGCTGTCTGGCTGTCATCCGATAGGTGTGCAGGTACGCCGTCGCGTCAACAAACACCTCATCCACCGAATAGACGTGCATATCCTCCGGTGCCACGTATTTCAGATAGATATCGTAAATGCGCGTACTATATTCCATGTAATGTGCCATCCGCGGCTTCGCCGCAATATAATCAAGTGCAAGCTTCGGGTCTGCCTTCACCTTCGGATTCTCATACGATGAACCGGCAAATTCCCGTCCGGGTGCAGCCGCCAGCCGCTGGCGGTTAATCTCTTTCACCCGCTGCACGACCTCGAACAGCCTTGCCCGACCCGATATCCCATAGGATTTCAGCGATGGCGAAACAGCCAGACAGATCGTCTTCTCTGTCCGGCTCTCATCTGCTACAACAAGATTGGTCGTGAGTGGATCCAACCCGCGTTCCACACACTCCACTGATGCATAAAATGATTTCAGATCGATTGCTATATACTGCCGCATACCGCTGCTCCTTATTTTAACGTCCTGTGTATCTTCTAAGGAATATTTCTAAATATCGCTGTGACAACAAAAACCTGCAAAAAAGCAACCCACAATGCTGCATATTGATCTGCATTCCTCGAAACACTATTTTTCTCTGTACGAAGTGCACATAATCCAACAACCAATGCCGGAAGCATATATCTCCCCTGCATACCTTCAACGACCGGCGATGTACGGGGCGTCCAATACAAAAGCATGGCCAAAATAGCAAGAAATGTTGTTCCCACGAATACAAGTACCATCCAGACCCGCTGCCCATTTTTCACCAGTTGTTTCTCATTTTCTTTTCGCATTGATACGTATAACAACAAAATCAAAAATGCAATATAGAAAACCTGTGGAATCTCGATATCCCCCCATCCGAGCGATCCGCCAAGCATTCCCTGCAGATACATGCCTGCTCTGTACCACAATGTATTTAATACCAGTTCAAACAGGGACGCTGGATTTTTTATAAAATAGCCGATGGAAAACCCTTGTTCCTGTGCCCAGCTCACAAAAGAGCCGTCCATATTTTCCGGTTTCAGCCAAATCTGTACCTTATGTGCTATGAAGACGCCGACTCCGGCAATACATACACACAAAACCCCAATCATAACAATCTTCATCCACGGTTTTGTTTTGTCCTTTATTGCCTGTATCTCATCTTCATATAACTGATAAATCCTTGGAAGCACCATCAACGGAAATGCCGCCAATGGAAGTAACGCAAATCCCTTACATGGTATCAGCAGTAAACAACTTATAACCAAAATTATATTATTCATAATCGCCGCATTTTTATTCGTTTCTGTTGCATAAGCCGCTGACATTGTCGTTGCTGTAAGCAGACAGCTCAATGCAAGCAAAGGGGCATCATAAGAAAAGGAGCTCGCCTGTTGCAATGTCATGGGAAGTAGCGCCCAAACCAGAATAATCCCTTTGCCAAACGGCATTCTTTTTATGGAATAATACACCGCCGCTACAAATACCAGCATATTGAACAATCGTCCAAGCAGATATGTGAGCGTTGTACTGAGCGCAAACAATCGTCCCAATGTGATTCCCAACGCAGAAAACCAGTATAAATATCGTGGCTTCTGTGTTGCCTGCACATGTGTTTTTATCAGACTTTGATCATCGGTCAAATGAAACATACCCTCGTATTGGTTATTAAAGTCTTCCCTGACCAGATCTTTGTTGTTATATACATGATTCCAGTCTGTCTGCCGCATCACAACCGTATCTGAATGTGTTCCCATCAGCGAATCCGAAACGTCATACGCCGTAAATATGTGTACTTCTTCATCCGGCACCGCTTTAATAGGTATGCACAACAGATACACAAAACCAAGCGTCAATCCCATTACAAGATATAAATTTTGCAACAAAACGGGGCTTTTATGATAAAACAGCACCATATAACTTATATATCCCAAAAGCAGCACCAATAAAACATACGCCACATTTTGCAAAACCATATAGGCATCCGTCGTCTGCGGAGTCCCTTCCTGACGTGCTAAAATTTTAATACCCCCGTACATACAACATGCGCTCACCAGCATGCCAACAGCCACGGCTGACTTAATTATACGATTTGATTTTCTCTGGTTTTCTTTCATTCTATAAATCCTTTGTCTGTTTTTTATCAACTTTATTTATAATACTAAAAATAAAAACAAATAGCAATCCATACCCCTGTTATGCCCGGAAGCTTTCATGATATAATTTATAAACGTTTACAAATTTATACAAATTATAAATATTTATTTTGCAACTTCGTTACACTTTTGATGCAACTTTGATGCAAGTTTTTGCTATGTTATGTTAACAGGGACAAATCAGGTGTATAAGCACACAGATTCGGGAAAGACAGGTAGATACATGAATATTCAAATAGACTCAAGAAAAATCAAACCGGGCGACACATTTGTCGCACTCCGCGGCATCGACCACGACGGACATGCCTACATCCATCAGGCGATTGCAAATGGAGCCGCCAAAATCATCTGCGAAGAAGGTAGCTACGAGGCGGAAACCTGCATCGTAGAAGATACCAGAGCTTATCTGGTCAATTATCTGAAAGATACTTACTATGACAAGATCAGCAAGCTCAAGCTGATTGGCATTACCGGTACGAATGGAAAAACCACATCGGCATTTTTACTTCACCAGATGTTAAATAAGCTTGGCAGAAAATGCGGCTACATCGGCACGATCGGATTCTATATCGGAGAGAAGATACGAAGTCTCGCTAACACGACACCGGATATCTATGATCTGTATAACATTTTGTTGCAATGCCAGTCGCTTGACTGCGAATATGTCGTGATGGAAGTAAGCAGCCAGGGGATTGCAAATCACCGTGTCGAGACGCTGCAATTTGACTATGCCGTATTTACCAACCTGACACAGGATCATCTGGATTTCCACAAGACAATGGAAAATTATGCACTTGCCAAGCAGCAGCTCTTCCGCATGCTGAAGCCTGACGGAAAAGCAATTGTCAACTATGACGATTCCTATAAGCACTATTTTCTGCTGGATGGAAATGATAATGTCACCTTCGGTTTTACCGGCGGAGATTTCAAAATGACAATAGACGCCGCTGATAAATGTCACACAGATTTTACTGTCAGCTGCCCAGATTATACCCGGCACTTCGCAACCAATCTGATTGGTAGGTATAACATCTACAATCTGATGACCTCCGTGATTGTGCTGACGTTAGAAGGCGTATCCCCTTCCGACATCGCAAAATGTACCACGACACTCGTGCTTCCGAAAGGCCGGACAGAAACGATTCTCTATGGAAATAATCTGATTGTAGTGGACTACGCACATACACCGGATGCAATGGAAAAGGTATTTTCCGCCGCAAGGGAGCTTACCGGCGGTGCCATCTATGCAGTCTTTGGCTGTACCGGAGACCGGGACCGGGACAAGCGGCCGAAGATGACACAAATTGCCTGCACCAATGCAGCACATGTGATTCTGACGCATGACGATCCGCACAACGAGGATCAGTCGCAGATCTATCATGATATGACCGACGGGCTTCCCTATAACAATTATGAAATTGTCAAAAGCCGGGCGGACGCTATCCAAAATGGTATTTCGCTCTTGAAGGGGAACGATATCCTTCTGATTCTTGGGAAAGGGCATGAAGAATTTATCCTCTGCCAAGATAAACGGATTCCGTTTAATGATATGAACGTCGTAAAAAAATGTCTGTCCTCCCCCTGCCGGCAAGGTATAGTTCCCTCCGCTATGCCTTTCAACCGGTACGCCTGACAGCTTATTACCAAAAAGGGCGGCCGCATAACGCGACCGCCCAGTAAGAGAGGGGAAACGAAAAATCGTCTGGCTAGCTATTTAAATTATCCTTCGATGGCAATGAATTTCTTCTCTTCCACCTGTGGCTTTGCTTCCTTCTTTGGAACTGTGATCTTCAAGACACCATCCTCGAATTTTGCCTTGATATCATCCTGTGTAATCGCATCACCCACATAGAAGGATCTGTTGCAGGAACCTTCATAACGTTCCTTACGGATGTATTTGCCCTTGGCATCCTTCTCATCCTTTGAGTTCTTTGTCGAAGCCTTGATGATCAGGTAACCATCCTTTACTTCTCCGGTTACATCTTCCTTCTTGAATCCCGGAAGGTTCATATCAATCTCGTAACCGTCTTCCTTCTCGAACACATCGGTACTCATCAGATTCTGAGCCGGTGCATCGTACTTGTAAACACCAAAACTTGGTGTATCAAAGAAATCATCCATAAAACTATTTGTAAATAAACTTGGCATCAACATAAGCCATACCTCCTTTTATACTTCACTCAGTAATTGCAATCTATGTTTCACTATTTAATTGCAATTACAATATCAACTTTCCTTCCCACTCGGGTTCCCTTCTCTAGGTCTTCCCTCATGTTCTAGGTGTACTATAACACACTTATTAGCACTCGTCAATAGCGAGTGCTAATAAAAATTGTGAAAAAAGTGTGAAATCATAATTATGCAAAAAACAGGCATGCCGCAACCATACAGCACACCTGTTTCAAAATCATGTTATTTACTTAAACTGATTCTGCTCTGCATGGCGTTTGAAGAAGTCCTTTGTCTCCTTCACAACCACACCACTCAAAGCGAAGATTGCGATCATGTTTGGAATCGCCATCAATCCGTTGAAGATATCTGCGATCGTCCATACTGCCTTTACCGTCATGTATGGTCCGATGAATACTGCCAAGATATACAACCAGCGATATACAAGGATTGCTTTCTTGTTCTTGCCTGACAGGTATTCGAGACAACGCTCCGAATAGTAATCCCATCCAAGGATCGTTGTAAACGCAAAGAATACCAGACACAGCATCAACAGGAACGCAGCTACCTGCTCGGAAATCGGAAGTCCCTCCTGGAATGCGTAGGTTGTTACCTGTACACCCTCTAAGCCTTCCTGCTGCCAAGCACCTGTCAATACGATAGAAAGTCCTGTCATCGTACAGATGATGATTGTATCAATAAATGTACCCGTCATGGAAACCAGCCCCTGACGTACCGGCTCCTTTGTCTTTGCAGCGGCTGCAGCGATTGGCGCAGAGCCAAGACCGGATTCATTTGAGAAGATACCTCTTGCAACACCCTTCTGCATTGCAACGATCATCGTACCAACCACACCACCAGTCACTGCCTTTGGATTGAATGCGCCCTTTACGATTGTTACGAACGCATCCGGAATCTCTTTGATATTGCAGATGAGAAGCACCAGACAAAGCAGGACATAAAGCACTGCCATAAACGGAACGACGATCTGGGATACATTTGCAATACGCTTGATACCACCGATCAGCACAAGTGCCACGCAGACACTCAGGATCAAAGATGCAATAACTACCGTCCACGAATATGTACCGATTCCCGGAATCTCTACGCTCCATGATTCATTCGGATCAAAGAATCCCTCGACAGCCGATGCAATACCATTCACCTGTGAGAATGTTCCGATTCCGAACAAACCTACACAGATACCGAAAAATGCAAAGATCTTCGCAAGCCATTTCCATTTTGTACCCATACCTTTTTCGATATAGTAAAACGGTCCACCAAGGGCATGATTGTCCTCATCTACCACACGATACTTAACTGCAAGGAGTCCCTCTGCATACTTGGTTGCCATTCCGAAGAATGCTGCAAGCACCATCCAGAACAGAGCACCCGGGCCACCGGCTCCGATCGCTGTTGCAACGCCGACGATATTTCCGGTTCCGATCGTCGCCGAAAGTGCCGTACAGAGTGCACCGAACGAAGTTACCTCTCCTTCGCCCTCTTCCTCATTTTTCACCATCCATTTCAGGGCAAGTGGCAGTTTACGGACCTGCAGCACACCCATGCGGATGGTAAGAAGGATTCCACCTGAAATGATTAAAATCATAAGTGGCGGACCCCAGACGAAATCATCTACTTTTGTCAAAAAGCTATTAATTGCTTCCCACATGTTTCCTACTCTCCTTTATTTTATTTTAACAACATGTTCTCTATATTACACAGTTTTCCAGCTTTTGACAACATTTTTCCCTCAATTTATAAAGTTTTTTGTTTATTTTATATTCATTATATTTCGAATGGAAAGTTATATGTCAACAGATCCCACGGAAAAGCCGCCGAACCGGGAAACATAAGTCCCAGCCCGACGGCTTTTTGTCATTGCTTCTTCTATTATATATATCGGTATCTTCGCACGGATACTTTACATCCATCCGCCTAATATCCGTCTGACGTCTGATATGCAATCTGACACATACGAATATCAAACTTGTGCTGTCCTCTTAGATTCCAAACAGATCACTGTATACCTTCAACGCGCCATCTGTCTCGTGTGCAAGTACCTTCTTCGCAAGTACCTTACCAAGCTGAACACCTTCCTGATCGAAGCTGTTGATGTTCCACAGGAATCCCTGGAACATAACCTTGTTCTCGAAGTGTGCGAGCAGTGCCCCAAGTGTCTCCGGATCAACCTGCTCACCAATGATGATGGACGATGGGCGACCACCCTTGAAGTTCTTGTTACTGTTCTCATCCTTCTTACCACATGCAAATGCTACGATCTGTGCAGCAACATTTGCGCAGAGCTTCTTCTGGCTTGTGCTTCCCTGAATCTCTACATCTGTACCGATCTGGCTGTTCTTGAATGCGATAAACTGCAATGGAACAATGTCAGTTCCCTGATGCAATAACTGATAGAAGGAATGCTGTCCGTTTGTTCCCGGCTCACCGAAGATCACCGGACCTGTCGGGTAATCAACCGGCTCACCAAAACGGTTTACAGACTTACCATTGGACTCCATATCGAGCTGCTGCAGGTGTGCAGGGAAGCGGCTCAGTGCCTGTGAGTATGGAAGAACGGTTGTTGCAGGGTAACCAAGTACGTTACGCTCGTAAACACCGATCAACGCATCCAGCATAGCCGGGTTCTTCCTGATATCTGTATTCTTTGCTGTCTCATCTTCTGCTGCTGCACCATTTAAGAAACGTGCAAATACATCCGGGCCAAATGCCAGTGAAAGTACGGCACCACCAACGGCTGATGTAGAAGAATAACGTCCGCCAATATAATCATCCATAAAGAATGCTGCAAGGTAATCATCGCTCTTTGCAAGTGGAGATGTCTCACTTGTAACGGCGATCATATGCTTAGAAGCATCCAGACCTGCCTTTGCAAGTGCATCCTTCACGAAGGACTCATTTGTAAGTGTCTCCAAGGTTGTACCAGACTTTGATACAAGCACGAAGATTGCATGTGCTACATCTGTAGATGCAAGAACGGCTGCAGCATCATCCGGATCTACGTTGCTGATGAACTTCGCATCCATCTTGAATGTTCCGTTCTTCTTTGCCCAGTTCTCCAGTGCAAGATACATTGCGCGAGGACCAAGGTCACTACCACCGATACCGATCTGTACAACGGTTGTGAACTTCTCGCCGGCTGCATTTGTGATCTCGCCATTGTGTACCTTATTTGCAAACTCTGCAATACGGTTCTGCTGCTCTACATAAAATGTTCTCTTGTCTACGCCGTCTGCCTTGACCGGTTCGCCAAGCTGACCACGTGTCATCTGATGAAGAACCAGACGGTTCTCTCCTGTATTGATAACAGCACCATTATAAAGCTCCTGGAACTTGTCAACAAGCTCTGCTTCCTTGGCAAGGGCTGCAAGCTTCTCCAAAACTGTGTCATCCACTTCCTTTGCAGCGAAGTTGTAAGTAAGCTTCTCTGCCATCGGTACGCTGTAATTCTTCGCACGGTCTGCACCGCTCTCACCAGCCATAACAGTTGTGAGGTCTACACTGCCCTTACAAGCTTTGAGTGCCTTGTAAGAATCCAAAGTATCAAGATTTTTCCAATTTGTCATTTTTCTTTCCTCCGTAATCTATTTGGCGTAGGACGCCAGCTCGTTTTATTATAACCTCTTCGGCGGGATTTGTCACTTGTTTTATTCTTCGTCTGTACAAGAATTCTTTACGATTTTCTTCTCTGGTCTCGGTGTGCCACAGGTACAGGTTGTAACGTATCTCTCATTTTCAGAGGGACTCTTCTTCATGACAAAAGCTACGTCACCACAATATTCTTTATTTAACAAAATAATATCTTTATTTACGAAAATCATAATTAAGATATTTGTTTAGTATTGATAACCCACTTTGAAAAATCTCCAAACATTTATTTTTTTCATCAACATTAAAACTAGGATGATATTCTTCATTTTTTAGAAATTTCAAATTACTTCCATAGAATAACTTATTATAAATATCAACAATTTCTTCATCATTATAATCTCCTACAAATTCTTCATTTAGTGATTTTGATAAATCACTAAATAAATGCCATGTATCTATTAAACTTTGACAATTTTGCGATATTTCTACATTATCTATTAACTCGGTAATTTTAGATAAATAAAAGACTGTTATTCCTTTTTCAAAAATAATATGTTCCTTATCCGCAAATATATTTGCTTCTTCGACACTAGAAAAAACTAACAGCCGTTGATTAAAAAGCAAGAAACCATCTTCATCGCTGCTATACCATATAAAAAAATAAGTTAATCCATTATAAATAATTTTTGTCAAATAATATTTCGTCATAACTTTGTTCCTAATTATTCCAAATCTTCTTTTGTTGGCAGTCTGCGGATTTCTCTTCCATCTGTGCATTTGCGCGGAACATCCGATATTCCGGCGGACAAGTTTTCAAATACTCGGATTGACAAATCATCTAATTCTGTTATAAGATGTATCCAAGAAATGAGTTTTACAACCGTACAGTTTTTACTCAAGCGGCTCACTCGTTTCTTTTTTTATTCATTTTCTTTATGCTCGTTTACAGAAAGATTTCCTATCAAATCTTCACCAATTTTGCAAGTGGATAACTTATCAATTGCCATTTGAACCTGAAACTCATTTAGTTCGATCTCAACATCGTAAATGTTTCCGCTTCTTGGCAGTCTGACATGAATAACTGCAAAATGCTGATACTCCTCCGTA
>USFH01000003.1 GCA_900553925.1 uncultured Clostridium sp. | reverse complement strand
CAATGTTTAGAAATAAGGTAAAATGATGCTTGATCAGTTTTGCTCGTATGATATTGCCAACACCTGCAGCAATAAATGCAAGAATCATTTCCACGGGACCGCCGCCGAGCAGAAATGTAAAAGCACAGCAGGCGAGTGCTGCCGCCAGTCCTAATTTGACAGGAGAGTAAAGCGCATGGATTCTCTCGATTTCATCGAGCCTTTTATGGATTTCTTCACCGGTCAGATGGGCTTCGATATTCGGAAAGCTGTCGACGAAACGCTCCATTCGGTAAAGCTTGGATGTGTTTACGCCTGTATTTGCAATACTTAAGGATTGGGACACACAATCATTTCCATCAAAACAGTTAAACTCAATGGACATTAGACCGACATCGACCGTGCATGTTACACCGAGTTCTTTGGAAAGCTTATTCATGGATGTACGGACACGCCATGCTCCGGTTCCACAGGAAAGCAGGATCAGACCGACACGACCGATAACGGAAGCTTTTTCAATCAATCCCGCATCGGAGATAAGCACGTTGCTGTCATCACCGGTATAATCATGCCAGGGGATTTCCATATGATTTTTTTCCATAATATCAACATAGGAAGTTGATATCGAATCAGTGTTCTTCTTCATATAATATCGCCTCTGCTTTTGTAATATGCCGTTTCAGATTATTCAAAAAAACGGAATTTGGCAGGAAGATTCCAAGCTCATCAAACCGCTCATTGTGTTCGAGCAGAGTATCCTGTCCGTAAAATACAAATGCCATCGGGAGTTCCTTCTCCAGCTTTACCATCAGATCCCAGACTGCGGAATAGGCTTCTGCTTCGGTTTCTTTTTGCTTGATCGTGTCTGGAAGCTCGCGGATCAGGAGAACGCCGGTGCAGGATTCCAGATTTTTCTGCTTGAGGTCCATAGAATCAGATGCATATGTGTGGCTGTACCGATAAGCCTGTGCTAAGAACATATTTTGTGTTGAACCGATTTCTTTGCATACGTTCTGAAAATGATGATATTCTTTCTCATGAACTGTTTTTTTATATTCGGATAACAGATTTCCTTCTGTATCTGTCATGATAATCGGGTTTTGCTTCCCATCTGCATTGAACCGGTATGGAATCAGATAAGAATTCCGCAGCAGATCAAACAGTGTATTCTGACAGATTACCATCAGAAATGCAGACAAATCCCGGTTGTGGTATGCATCAAACAGGACATTGGCAAATGTGGATGCAGAAGGGGAATTAGCTGTATCGTCAGTCAGCGCGAGAGAATTACAAAAAGTCTCCTGCAGTTTTTCACATGCCCATGGATCATTTAATATTTTCTGGAACAAAACATCTGCATGTTCTTCTCTTGGAAACATTGTTGTATTGTTCATAATATGCACATCCCTTCTTGCTTTTTCTTTTCGGACAGATTATACTATGCATACAGAAATAAGTAAAAAGTATAATTGATATATTGAAGATGCTACTTTGATATATCAGGATGAGGAGAGGCATGAACGTAAATTTTGAATATTACAAAATCTTTTATTATGTGGCAAAATATGAGAATTTTACAAAGGCGGCCCGAGTATTGGGAAACAGCCAGCCGAATATCACACGTGCGATGAACAGCTTAGAACAGCAGATTCAGAGTACATTGTTTGTTAGAACGAACCGTGGAGTGCAGCTGACACCGGAGGGACAGCGTCTGTATACGCATGTATCTGCGGCAATGCTGCAGTTATGGGCGGCAGAGGAGGAGCTGGCCGACAGTACGGGACTGACACATGGAAGTATTGCAATCGGCGCGAGTGAAACCGCCTTGAATATCTATCTGCTGGATAAGCTGAAAGAGTTTCATATGAAATATCCGGGTATACGTCTGAAAATCTATAATCACTCAACTCCACAGGCAATCGAGGCAGTGAAAAGTGGAATGATTGATTTTGCGGTCGTGTCAACCCCGGCGGCGGTGGAAGCCCCGCTCAAGGAGATTGTATTGGAGTCTTTTCAGGAGGTATTAGTCGGAGGAAGAACGTTCATGGCACTTGGAAGCCAGGAGATATCGCTTTGGGAATTAAAAAATTATCCGCTGATATGTCTTGGACGTGAGACGATGACATTTCAATTTTATAATCAGTTGTTTTTATCATATGGACTGGAACTGTCCCCAGATACGGAGGTTGCAACGACCGATCAGATCCTGCCACTGGTACGGCATGAACTTGGACTTGCATTCGTTCCAAAAGCGATGGCAAGAGAATCTATAATGGAAAGAGAAATCGTGCAGATTCCGTTAAAAGAAGAAATTCCGAAACGTGAGATCTGTATGGTATTGGATAACCAGCATCCACTCAGCGCTGCCGCAAGACAGCTTAAGAACATGATATTGCAGGCAGTGGAGGAAGAGAAAGGGGAGTAAACGATGACACTACAACAGTTAAGGAAATGCTGAGTCATCTGGCTCAGACATATCTGACAGCAATAAAGAAATATTTATCTTAGAAGAAAATGCCGGGATGTCTGTCCCGGCATTTCGTGTTACTTTGTTTAGTTTTTGCTGCTTGTATCTGCGTTGCCTACAGCAGATGTTTCATCTGTTAGATCCTTATCCTTTCTGTGATCTACCCAGAAGCCCCAGACTCCGGCAAGAATTGCAATTGCAGCCATAATACCAACAAGAATATTCATAAACATAGATTAAGTCCTCCATTTTTCAATTTTTAAGTACGCAAAGAAAACTATGTGCATCCATAGTCCCGCTTTTAGTCGCGATTAAACTGAAAAATAGTCGGATTTTTTTCCATCCTGTGCGTGGATATAGCATAGGATCTTCTGTTGACTGATAATTGTTTTCGACAGAATCGGCTCTGAAAAAATAGCATAGTAAGAGGAAGAAAGCTCCCGTGTATCTGGAAGTGTTGCGATAAAACGGACAGATGTTTCCGCCTGCGCAGGTCCCTGTTTTACTTCTTTTATATAAGAGGTTCTCGAAGCAAGGAGAAGCTCGCTTGTATTGATCTGTGTATTCGCAGAGATTGGAAGCTCAACACCGCTGACCGTCGACTGGGCGGTAGGTTTTGCCGCATCAAAAAAAGCATCTGCTTCCGTCTGGTTAAAGTACAGACCAGAAAACAGAATTACGATGGAAATGATGAAATTAAGCAATCTGCGGTATGATTTTTGACAGTTCATATAAGTCCCATCCTATCTTACAAATACATCCAATAAATCTGTAGTTCATCATAGCAGATATGTGATAAAATGTGAAGTAGGTAATTGCAGTTGACAGGCAGAGATTGATGTATGGGAAATGGCTGTAGATATGATATCAGATTAAACACATGATATAATAAAGCACGCTGATGCGTGAGGAGGTCACAACGCTATCGCGTGGCGACTTATGACATAGTAAGAAAAAGATAGAGGAAAAATTATGGTTAAAAGAACGAGGAAAATCAAAATCGTCGTTGCGATGGATTCATTCAAGGGAAGTCTTACGTCGTTAGAAGCTGGAAATGCGGTCCGAGACGGAATCTTAGAGCAGTACCCGGACGTTGATGTACAGATATTCCCGGTTGCAGATGGTGGCGAAGGCACGGTGGAAGCACTTACCTTCGGAAAGGAACATGTGCAGACACGGACAATCTCTGTGACCGGACCAATTGGAACAGAAGTTTCGGCGAGATACACAATCTATGGACAGGCAGGAGAAAAGACGGCAGTTCTGGAGATGGCGCAGGCAGCCGGATTACCGCTTGTCCCGGAAGAAAGAAGAAATCCGATGCATACGACGACCTATGGGGTTGGTGAGATGATTCGCGATGCCATTACATGTGGCTGTCGGAAATTTATCCTTGGAATTGGTGGAAGTGCGACAAATGATGCAGGGATCGGAATGTTGCAGGCGCTTGGATATCATTTCTTGGATGCGGCAGGAAGAGAAGTTGACTATGGCGCGGAGGGATTGGCGCAGGTGCGGGCGATTACAACAGAGGATGTAATGCAGGAGCTTGCTTCGTGTACATTTCAGATTGCGTGCGATGTGACGAATCCACTGGCCGGTGCACAGGGATGCAGTGCTGTCTTTGCTCCACAAAAGGGTGCGAATGCGAAGATGATACAGGAGATGGATGCGGCGATGAACCGGTATGCGGATGTTGTGGAAGATATGTACCGGAAAAATCCTACTCCGATGGAAAATCAGCTGACCGGTTATGATGAAGCTGGCAAGAATGTTGAAAAAACCGACAGGCAGAGTCATGACAAAAACCGCATGACACCCGGTGCCGGTGCGGCTGGCGGATTAGGGTATGCGTGTCTGATGTTCTTACATGCAGCCTTAAAGCCGGGCATTGACATTGTATTAGATGAGATACAGATCGCGCAGGCAATCAAAAACGCAGACGCGGTTATCACCGGAGAGGGAAGATTCGATGCGCAGACATTGATGGGGAAGACACCGATCGGTGTAGCGCGGATCGCGAAGTTATATTCCGTTCCTGTATATGCATTTGCCGGGTGTTTCGGTGCAGATGTACAAGTGTGTATCGACAGTGGTGTATTTGCCGGGTGCTATGCGGCTAGTGCTGCCAGCACGGAGGAAGAAAAGCGGCTTGCAATGGAGAAAATGCAGGCGTACGCGAATCTTAGAAATTGCGTGAGAAATAATCTGACAGGATTATAGAATCTGTAGGAAATTATTGTGTTCTTATATTGCATTTGATAAAATGAACTTGTGCATTTTTTGCACAAGTTTCTTTATGTGGGAATATCAGTCTGTGCAAATTATGCACAAACTGGATAGTGATAAAAAACGAGAAAGGTACAAGGGCAGGGGTTATGAACATATGGACGATACTTGGAATTGGGCAGACAGACGATAAAGATGCAATCAAGCAGGCGTATCGCGAGCAGTTAAAATCTGTAAATCCGGAGGAGGATGCAGATGGTTTCATGGAGCTTCGGAATGCCTACGAGGAGGCGATTGCAAGCTGTGACAGGCAGGAAGCATTGCCGGATGATATGGAAGACGAAGATTCAGAAGGTTTACAGCCGCCACGGACGGAGCTTACCGATAAATTAGAACAACTATACAATGATTATCCGAACCGAATCCGTGTGGATGCGTGGCGAGAGCTGTTTCGTGAGGATGCATTTGTATCGCTTGACACAGAGGCAGAAGCATTAGAGGAGCTGCTTGTATTCATAATGGGTCATTACCGGATGCCGGATGCGGTTTTTCGTGAGATTGTGGACCGGTTTGATATCGCCCTGCGTAAAGATGATTTGCTGGTGAAATTCCCGGAGGATTACATTTCTTATATTCTTGGGATGGCGGCGCGGAAGCAGGACAGCTTTGCCTATGAATATCTGACCGGAGATTATACATATGCCGATGACTATATTGAGCAGTATCTGAAGATTGAACAGATGGACAAGCAGGATGAGCCGACACCGGAGAACCGGGCTGCACTCCACAAGGAATTAGAACGTTTGAAAAGATTGCCGCTTACACATCCACATGGCGATGTGCTGGAGATCTATGTGCAGATGAAAGATACGCGTTTGCAGGAAAAAGATGCGGAACAGCCACTACCAAGAGCGGAAGCAGAGGCTGTATATGAGGCACTTTTAAGCAGGATCAATGCGAAACTTGAGCGGTATCCGAAGGACGAGATGACGCGGTTTATCAAGAGCGAGATGCTGTACCGCCTGGAACGATATGAGGAGGCGAAGCAGGCCTCAGAAGAGATCCTTGCGGAGAATCCGGATTATGAAGACGCGCAGTATTGCTTGGGAGATATTTATTATGCGATGGGGAACCTGGAGAAAGCAAAGGATATCTTCGAGGAGTTAATGCATAACAATTATGGGGATATGGCGTACCTTACCCGGCTGCAGCAGGTAAATGAAGCAATCATCGACAAATGGAAGCAGGATGTGATAGAAAATCCGGAAGATCATCAGAAGAAGTTAGATTTGGCATGGTGCTATTATCAGAATCAGCGGGAACCGGAAGCGCTCGAGATATTCGATACATTTGAGCCGGAGGGCGATGAGATCTTCACATATTGTAATGCGAAGGGCAGATGTTATCTGGCAACCGGACAGACGGAGAAGGCGCTTCCGTTGTTCTTAAAATGGAAGAAAGCAATCGAAGATATACAGCCGGAAGAAGGCGGCTATACAGAGGAACAGAACAAGCGCAGAAAACGGTATCCGTATGCACATACGCTGATTGCAAACTGTTACTATAACTTGAAAGAGTACGAGAAAGCGAAGGAATATATACAGCTTCCGGTCGAGACAGAGCATGAGGAACAGATCACCGGGCTCATCTTGAATCTCCGGATTCTCTATGAACTGCGGGAGTATGGAAACTGCATGAAGGCGTGCGATGCGATGCTAGAGCATATTGATTATGAATCCATGGTCTATGAGGACGAATACTGGGCACATTGCTACCGGGCAAAATGCTGTTATATGTTAGATTACCTGCAGGAATGTATCTACTCGGCAGAAAAGGCGATACGGATCTATCCATATGGTGTGGAGCCGTATATACAGGAGATACTGACCTTCCGGCAGGCAGAGCAGTATGAGGATGCCGAACATGTGATGGCACAGTACCGGGAGTTCCGTCCGGAGAGCGATGCAATGGATTATTATGAGGCGCTAAACCTTCGAGCACAGGAAAAATCGGAGGACGCGTTAAAGCTTTTGGAGAAGGTGGAAGCAAATTACAAGGCGGATGAATCCGATCTGCCGAATTATGAGGATCTGTTATTAGAGCTGGCAGACCTCTATGATGAAGCAAACCGAAATGAGGATTCGATTGCAATGTATAACAAAGTTGTGTCCATCAATCCGAAGAACCCGGATGTATTTGGATATCTGGGATATATGTACCGGAAGGTCCATGAGACGGAGCTTGCAATCAAGGCGTATGAGGATCAGATTAAAGTACGGCCACATGCAGCATATTATACGAATCTTGGATTTATCTACTGGGAGCGGCGGGATTACGGGAAAGCGCTGGAGAATTTTGATCAGGCACTGGCAATCGCTCCGGAGAGATCGGACCGGGATATACAGAGAAAGACAGAGGTCATCCGCTTCAAATCCCGTGTTCTGCTCTGCTTGAACCGGATTACGGAGGGGTGTCAGATTCTGTTGGATGCGATTCAAAAATACGGAGATGACATGGATCCACAGCTTCGCATTGAGGCAGGATTGGGGCTCACAAGAGCGGATCGCTATCCGGAGGCAGAGCAGATGTTGGAAAGCTATGCGGAGGAAGGCACAGATGAGAAGCTGCGGTTTGACTGCGCGAGTCTTCTGATGGAGCTTGCCGGGGAAGAGGACGATACCCTGATGATGGATCAGATGTATCAGCTTGGTATGAAGTTAAAGCCGGATAATACAAGCATCTACAGCAAGTACGGCAGAGTGCTTATCATGAATGGCAGGTATGCGGACGCAGTTGATGCATACAAAAAGGCAGTCAACTTAAATAAAGAAACCAATTATTATGGGGAACTGTTGCAGGCGCTCTATCTGCGGGATGGGGAGATTAAGTCCGAGTATGCAGAGTATTTAAACAGGGCAGTGATACCGGAGGAAGACCGGAAGGCACCGCTTGATTATATCAAGCTTGCAAGGTACTGCCGGGTGATCGGTGATTATGCAGATGCGGAGAAATATTTGAAGCAGGCAGTTACGATGAAGCTTTGTTCAAGCTGTGGGTATCATGGCTGCGAGGAAGGCTATTATGAGCTTGGAATCCTGTATGAGGTAATGGGAGAGCGGGAGATGGCCATTGAAGCCTATGAGAAGGCGATCGAAGCGCATGGACACTGCTATGTCTATGAGAAACGGCTGCAGGATCTGCTTGAAAATAGTTAAAAGATATGAATAGCATAGTTTAAATATATCACGCACATGAAATTTATACTTGTACATTTCGTGTGCGTGTGTTATTATTGCGACGAATTGAATTCATAATATACGGTGCCGTGGAGCTTTTTTGTTTGAAAAGCAGACATGTGTTAAAAGGGAAGCAGGTGGAAGTCCTGCACGATCTCGTCACTGTAAGCCGGGAGTATACATTCGATATCGGAAGATAACCACTGGCCGCAAGGCTGGGAAGGGGAATGTGTATGAGGATCGGTAAGTCAGGAAACCTGCCGTGTATTGGTACAGGAAGAATTTCCAGATCACGAGTAATTGGTCGTACCGTTGTAGATTAAGTTCTATGGCCTGTTACTCCGTCAGTTTGTGATTTCGCTGGCGGCTTTTTTCTGTGCGTCTGAATTGATTCTTAACAAGTGACTGGATAAAAAACAAAAGGAAAGAGGTACAGAAAGAAAATGAAGAAATCGAAATTAAGCGTGGCATTCCTTACAGCATGTATGGCAGCAACTCTGCTTGCAGGATGTGGAGACAAGAAGACAGAGACAACTGAGGCAACGACGGAAGCGACCACAGAAGCAACTACAGAAGCTGCAACGACAACAGAGGCAACGGTTGCAGATGCAACTGCATCTGAAGCAGAGGATGATGAGAATTATGAGACAGGAGATGCATCATTGGATAATGTTCGTAATCAGGATGAAATCGGCGACAATGAATTGCTCGTTGTAAGCTTTGGTACAAGCTTTAACGACAGCCGTCGTCTGACGATCGGCGCAATCGAGGATAAGCTTGATGAAGAATTCGGTAAAGATTATTCCGTCAGAAGAGGCTTTACAAGCCAGATCATCATTGATCATGTAAAGAGCAGAGATGGCATTGCCATTGATAATATGGCAGAAGCGCTTGACCGTGCGGTGGATAACGGGGTCAAGAATCTTGTAATCCAGCCGACACATCTGATGAATGGTCTGGAATATACAGATGTTGTAAATGAAGTTGGCGATTATGCAGATGCGTTTGATCAGGTTGTAATCGGTGATCCGCTTCTTACAAGTGATGAGGACTTCGATGAGGTTGTGAAGGCTATCACAGATGCAACAGCTGAGTATGATGATGGTGAGACAGCCATCTGCTTCATGGGACATGGTACAGAGGCAGACAGCAACGAAGTATACCAGAAGATGCAGGATAAGCTGACAGACGCCGGATTTGAGAACTATTTCGTAGGTACGGTTGAGGCAACTCCTTCTGTGGATGATGTACTTGCGAAGGTACAGGCAGGCGATTACAAGAAGGTTGTTCTTGAGCCTTTGATGATCGTAGCCGGTGACCATGCAAACAACGATATGGCTGGTGATGAGGAAGGTTCCTGGAAGACAACCTTCGAGGATGCAGGTTATGATGTAACATGTCTCGTTCGTGGTCTTGGCGAGCTTCCGGCAATTCAGGATATCTTTGTAAAGCATGCACAGGCAGCTATTGACAAATTAAACAAATAATAGAATAAAAAACGCGAGGAATCAATCGTGAAGAAATGGAATGTAAGTCTTGCAGCAGGCGTGGTACTTGCCTGCCTGCTTGCAGGATGCGGAAAAAATGATACAACAACACAGGAGACAACTGCCGCGGCTACGACGGAAGCCGTGACAACAGAGCAGGCAACCGAAGCAGATGCACAGATTGCAACCGGTTCGGATCTGGCATCGGCAAGTGACGTGGTAGAGGATTGGATGGTTCCGATTCCGGCAGAGAATGTCGCAGATGGTGAATATGACATCGAGGTTGATTCAAGTTCTTCGATGTTCAACATTACTGCCTGCAAGCTCATGGTAGCAGACGGCAAGATGACCGCCGTTATGACAATGGGCGGAAAAGGCTATCGGTATCTGTATATGGGTACCGGGGAAGATGCAGTTGCTGCAGACGAGTCAGAGTATATCCCATATATAGAGGATGCAGATGGTGCGCATACATTTACAGTTCCTGTGGATGCGCTGGATGAGGGCATTGCTTGTGCCGCATTCAGCAACAAAAAAGAAAAATGGTATGAGCGGACGCTTTTGTTCCGTTCTGATTCACTTCCGGCTGATGCCATAGATAATCCGTCGATGAAAACGGCAGAGGATTTAGGAATCGCCGATGGTGAATATACGGTTGAGGTAACCCTGTCCGGAGGCTCCGGCCGTGCTACGGTGGAAAGCCCGACGAAAATCAAGGTGGAAAATGGAATCGCGACTGCAACGATTATCATGAGTTCTTCAAACTATGATTATGTGATTGCCGGTGAGGAGAAGTATCTGCCGGTCAATACGGAAGGAAATTCTACATTTGAGATTCCGGTTACCGGATTTGACTACAATATGCCGATCTCTGCGGATACGACGGCGATGAGTACGCCACATGAGATCGACTATACATTATATTTTGATTCTAAAACAATAAAGTAAGGGTGTTGGATTTGAGACGAGGAAGAAGAATTCTTTTTATACTCCTGTTCGCCCTGTTATGTACGTTCCCCTGTGCTTGTGCAACACAGGGGAATGTTGCATATACAGAGGATGAAGGACCAAAAGAAAAAGTGACAGATGCATCCGCATCGGATGCAGATATCCGATGGGATGACTTGAAAATAGAAAATAGTATGGATTTAAGCTATGCGACACAGTTTTCCGTGGATTATTATACGGGAGGGTATAAACTTATTTCCGTTTCTGATATCGGTGATTACCTGCTTGTGCCGGATGGGAAGAATGTACCGGAGGGACTTCCTTCGGATATTACAGTGATTGATGGAACACCGAAGCACGCATATCTGGCTGCAACGTCCGGCATGGACTTCATTGTGAAGATTGGACGTCTTAACAACCTTTCCTTCTCAGGCACGAAGGAAGATGGCTGGTATATCCCGGAGGCAAAGCAGGCGATGCAGGCAAAGACGCTTGCCTACGCCGGCAAATACAATGCGCCGGATGTGGAGCAGATGCTTGCCGGGGATTGTGATCTTGCTATTGAGTCGACGATGATCCTGCACAATCCGGAGGTAAAAGAGCAGTTAGAGACTTGTGGAATCCCAGTGATCGTGGAACATTCAAGCTATGAGACAGATCCGCTTGGCAGATTGGAATGGGTGAAATTCTATGGGGCGTTGTTCGATGCGGAGGATGCTGCAGAGCAGTTATTTGAGACAGAGACGGCGAAGACCGCTGACGTTCTGAACGAGAACCCGACCGGAAAGACCGTTGCATTTTTCTATGTGACGACAAATGGTGGTGTCAATGTGCGTAAGTCCGGTGATTATGTATCGAAGATGATCGAACTCGCCGGAGGAACCTGTATTACGTTCGATGATTCGGACGAGGAAAATGCACTTTCGACTATGACGATCCAGATGGAAACATTCTATGAGAAGGCGAAGGATGCGGACTATATCATCTACAACAGCACAATTGACAGTGAGCTTACAAGTGTATCAGAACTTTTGCAGAAGAATGCACTATTTGCGGATTTTAAAGCCGTTAAGGAAGGACATGTGTACGGAACCGGAAAAAATATGTTTCAGGAGACGACCGGATATGGTACGATGATTGCGGATATGCATGCGATATTTATCGGACAGGAGATAAAGAGCGATTATTTTTATAAGCTGACAGAGAAATAAGCAGAATCGTGAAATCAATGCATGGAACAAGTACTATATGAATTGTAAAATGGAATACAGATGAAGACAAAAAAGACACGAATCATAATTACATATATCGTATTATTTGCACTGCTGATCGGTGCGATCCTGCTATCGCTTTATATCGGCAGCGTATCGATCGCCCCGCGGCAGGTATTCTCCGTATTAACCGGACATGGAACCGATGCGAAGGAGATGCAGATTATTCTTTCCATCCGTCTGCCACGCGTGCTTGCGGCAGCAATCTTAGGAGGTGCACTCGCGGTATCGGGATTTTTGCTGCAGACATTTTTTAGAAATCCGATTGCAGGTCCGTTTGTGCTCGGAATCTCTTCCGGGGCGAAGCTGGTTGTTGCGCTTGCGATGATCGTAGGCGTCTCACATGGTATTACAATGAGTTCGTGGTTTATGATCGCGATGGCATTGATCGGATCGCTCCTTTCGATGCTTTTCGTATTGGCGGTATCGAAGAAGGTGCAGGAGATGTCTATGCTGGTTGTGTGTGGCGTGATGATCGGTTATATCTGTTCGGCAATCACGGATATTGTTGTGACCTTTGCAGATGATTCGAATATCGTGAATCTGCATAACTGGTCGCTTGGAAGCTTCGCCGGAATATCCATGGCGCATGTAAGGATCATGACAATCGTTGTTGGAGTGGCTGTAGCCGGTTCGTTTCTTCTATCCAAGCCGATCGGGGCATATCAGATGGGAGAAAGCTATGCGCAAAATGTCGGTGTATCCATCCGCCCACTGCGTGTGATGCTGATTTTATTATCCAGTTTATTATCCGCCTGTGTGACGGCATTTGCGGGACCAATCTCATTTGTCGGAATTGCGGTGCCGCATCTTGTAAAGAGTGTAGTAAAAACAACAAAGCCGATCGTGATGATTCCGGTCAGTTTTCTCGGAGGCGGTGTGTTCTGCGTGCTCTGTGATTTGCTGGCACGGACAATCTTTGCTCCGGTCGAGCTTTCCATCAGCTCTGTGACAGCGGTATTTTTAGCACCGGTTGTAATTTACATGATGGTGAAGGAGAGGGGGCGAAGACATGGCTATGCAGAGTGATTATATGGTTACGGAAGAGGCGAGTGTAGGTTATCAGAAGCGGACACTCATAGACCATGTGAATCTCCATGTGAAAAAAGGAGAGATTCTTACCCTGATCGGACCAAACGGCGTGGGCAAATCGACGATCCTGAAAAGTATCATTCGGCAGCTTTCCCTGATCGCGGGAACGGTCAACGTTGATGGGAAAGAACTGTCTTCTTATGCGCCGAAGGAACTGGCAAAGAAGATGGCAATCGTGATGACCGAGCGGATTCACCCGGAACGATATACCTGTTATGATGTTGTGGCGACCGGCAGGTATCCGTATACCGGGAAGATGGGGATGCTGCAGAAGGAAGATGAAGAAAAAATCGAAGAAGCGATGCGGCAGGTGCAGGTGGAGGCGCTTCGGGATCAGGATTTTGAGAGGATCAGCGATGGTCAGCGTCAGCGTGTGATGCTGGCAAGAGCAATCTGTCAGGAACCGGAGATCTTAGTGTTGGACGAACCAACCTCGTATCTTGATATCCGCTATAAGACAGATTTCCTGTGGCTGTTACGGACACTTGCGCGGAAACGGCAGATGGCAGTTGTGATGTCCCTGCATGAGATCGACCTGGCTCAGAAAATCTCGGATCGTGTTGTCTGTGTGAAGGAACATCGCGTCGACCGGGTCGGAACACCAGAAGAGGTGATGACGACCGAATATATACAGGAGCTTTATGCGATGCAGGATGGCGTCTACGATGCGACGTATGGCAGTGTGGAGTTCCCGAAGCAAAAGGGGGCGGTTCGAACCTTTGTGATTGGTGGGGGCGGATATGGAATCCCGCTTTACCGGAAGCTGCAGCGGCAGGGCATCCCGTGTGCGGCTGGGATTTTACCTGTACATGACCGGGACTATCCGGTTGCGAAGGCACTCTGCGAGAAGGTATTGGAAATCCCAGTCTTTACGATGCCGGAGGATATGATGCTGGCACAGGCAAAAGCGTTGATCGATGCCTGTGAGACGGTGTATTGTCCGTGTACGGAGTTTGGTGTGTGCAATTCGTACAATCAGGAGCTGTATTTTTATGCAAAAAAGCAAAATAAGTTGAAAAATCTTTCAGAATAGACTTTGAAAGCCATCTCTAAAATGCTATAATAACATGAAGTGAGTTTAAAGGTGGAGGAACAGATGGGAGCATCATTAGAAGAAGAGATTAAGAAGAGAAGAACATTTGCGATCATATCCCACCCGGATGCCGGTAAGACTACCCTGACAGAGAAGTTTCTGCTCTATGGTGGCGCAATCAACACAGCCGGTTCGGTAAAGGGAAAAGCAAATTCCAAATATGCGGTTTCCGATTGGATGGAGATCGAGAAGGAGAGAGGTATTTCCGTTACCTCATCCGTGCTGCAGTTTAATTATGACGGATATTGCATTAATATCCTGGATACGCCGGGACACCAGGATTTCTCGGAGGATACCTACCGTACTTTGATGGCGGCAGATTCCGCGGTCATGGTGATTGATGCATCAAAAGGTGTGGAGGCGCAGACGATCAAGCTGTTCAAGGTTTGCGTGATGCGTCATATTCCGATTTTTACATTTATCAATAAGATGGATCTTGAAGCAAGAGATTCGTTTGAGCTTTTAGATGAGATTGAGAATGTCCTTGGAATCCGGACGTGCCCGATTAATTGGCCGATCGGTGCCGGAAAGCGTTTTAAGGGCGTTTACGACCGGGATACAAAGAAAGTATCGATGTTTCAGGCAGTGTCTGTCGGCGGTGCAAAGTCGGCGGCAGAGACCGATTATGATGTGACGGATCCGGCATTAAAGGATGCAGTCGGCGATGAGCTTTATGCACAGTTGATGGATGAAATCGAGCTTCTGGATGGCGCAAGCGATGAGTTTGATCAGGAGCTGGTGGATAAGGGAGAGTTATCTCCGGTGTTCTTCGGTTCCGCGCTGACAACATTTGGTGTACAGACATTTCTGGAGCATTTCCTGAAGATGACACAGAGTCCGCTTCCGCGTATGTCGGATGCAGGTTTGATTGACCCGATCACAGAGCCATTCTCCGGTTTTGTGTTCAAGATCCAGGCGAACATGAACAAGGCACATCACGATCGTATCGCATTTATGCGCATCAGCTCCGGTAAGTTTGATGCGACCAAGGAAGTCTATCATGTGCAGAGTGGCAGAAAGCTCCGCTTATCCCAGCCACAGCAGATCATGGCACAGGATCGTAAGGTTATTGATGAGGCGTATGCCGGTGATGTCATCGGTGTATTCGATCCGGGTATTTTCTCTATCGGAGATACGTTATGTACGCCGGGGAAGAAATTCCAGTACGAGGGAATCCCGACGTTTGCACCGGAACATTTCTGCAGACTGGTGCACTTGGATTCGATGAAGCGTAAGCAGTTTATTAAGGGTGTTACACAGATTGCACAGGAAGGTGCAATCCAGATGTTCCAGGATTATACACTTGGGATGTCCGAGATTATTGTCGGTGTGGTTGGTGTGCTGCAGTTTGATGTATTGAAATACAGACTGGAAAATGAATATGGATGTGACATCCGCTTAGAGCCGCTTCCATATAATTATATCCGATGGGTAAAGGATCCTTCTACGGATCTGAATAAGCTGTCGAGAATCAGCGACTGTAAGAAGGTCAAGGATATGAAGGACAATCCGCTTTTGCTGTTTGCAAATGAATGGTCTATCCGCCTAATGCTGGAGCATAACGAGGGGTTGGAATTAGAAGAATTCCGCAAGAACTAGAGAATCAATGAATTGTGAATCCGGGGTTTAAAGTTGTATCAATATTGGGAGAAGCGTTGATATAAAAGGAGAAGGTAACATGATTTTAATTGACACACAAAAAGAGGAATTTACAAAGTTAAAAGACATCCGCATCTTCGAGAAGCTGGATAACGAGCAACGATACAACGGTGATCTGCTTGTGATCGGACTTGGAGGCATGGGCAGTCAGGTTGTCTGTAACATGAAGGGGATGCTGATGGGAGAGATCACATCGGACGATAACATCCAATATCTGATGGTTGATTCGGATATTCCGGCGATGGAGAACATGATTGAGGCAAGCCGGGACGGTATTGGCTTGAATGCAACCGAGATCATCAGTATCTATCGCCCGAATCTGGAGAATCTTTTAGTCAAAGGCATCAAGAAAAATCCGGTTCATCCGAACCTTGCGAACTGGATGCGTGAGGATTTCCCGCAGATTAACATTGATACGGATGGCGCTAAGGGGAATCGTCAGATTGGACGGCTGATGTTTTCCAATGCATATGAGGACATGCGTGTCCTGCTGTTTGATAAGCTGGAGGAGGCACATACCCGTTCGAAGTCAGGCAAGCTCGATATCATTATCGTGTCCGGTGTCGCCGGTGGTACAAGCGGTGGAATCCTGACAGATCTTACCTATAATATCCGGGCTTATATCCGTTCCAAGAAATGGAATGGTGTCCGCGTCGGAGCCTGTCTGCTGATGCCGGATGTGCTTTACAGCAAACGGGAGATCGTATCGAATCCGGATCTGCTTGCAAATTTAAATGCGAATGGCTACGCAACCTTGAAGGAAGTCGATTATTATATGCGGCTTACAAGTAAGGACAAAGACGAACGCTATACATTTGAAAGCACGACGCACAAGCTTACAATCCGTGAGAATATATTTGATGCCTGCCTGCTGATATCCGGAAAGAAGGATGAACAGGGATATATTCCGGATGGGGTTATCTACAGTGATGTAGCATATTTCCTGACAAAGCTTGCCTCAGTGAAACATGTCGGACAAGGTGAGGATGGTGCAAAGGGCAAGCTGCTGCGTGATGTATTTTTTGATGGGGAAGACCGCGGCTATTACAAGATTATTAATGAATCTGACTATAAGATTCCGATTAAGCAGATTGAGAATATCTGCGAGTATGAGATTTTTACCGAGGCGTATAAGAAACTGCATGAGCTTTCTGAGGATGATCCGGTTGCAAAGGAATCCAGACAGAAAGTGTTTGGAGAGTTAGATACATTCCTGTCTGGAAAACCGGGCGATGAGATTCGGCTTTCTGTAAATGGAATCATCCCAATCAAACAGTTTGAAAAGCCTGTTTATAAGATGATTAAGAAAAATCAGGATGGTTTGCGTGAAAACATGGGTCGTCAGCTTACTTCGATGAAGGACCGTATTCCAATTATGATTAAGTCATTGAAGAATCATGTGCTTGACAATCTAAATGCTGAACTTGAGTGGTTTATGCAGAAAAAGGGACCGTATGCAGTAATGGACATTATTGGCTGTGGCGGTATCGGTAGTAGCGAGAAAGATCGTGGGATGATTGCAGATATTGACCGTTTATCTGAGATGATGAAGCAGTATCGGCCAACCAGTGAATTTAGTCGCATCATTGAATCAATCAAAGATATCGAGGCAAAGCGATTCTTTACCTTCCCGTCTGCAAAGCGTGAGACAGAGAACGGATATTATGATGCATGCGTCAAAGAATGTCTGACTCTGCAGCGGAATATGCTGATTGATGGAATGAACGATCAAGATATGTTCGGCGATATTGTGCGTTTTCTCCGTGCGAAGGCAGAGCGCCTTGAAGAGTTGTATGCACAGTTTAATGAGGATTTAAAGAATGCGGTGGAGGATCTCGCAGCAAACGGAAAGCGGATTACCGGATTTTTATTGAAGGATGCAAAGCAGCAGGAGTACCTGCCGTTAGATTATATCACACAGGATCGTGTGGATGAGTTGTACAAGGGTATTGTTAAGCTGCTCGCGGACAATGAATCCAATATTGATAATGGACGTATCGTACCTGTAAAACAGGAGATGGAACGTGTCTATAAGAATATTCTGATCGGTGTCGGTATGTATGCACCGGAGAAGATGATCTCAGTTGCGTTTGCGGATAAGCGCCCGACTTTGGCTGAGCTTAATATGATGTTTGTGTCTCCGACAAATGAGACGCGTGCCGAGATCATGGATCGGGCTGCGAAGGCATTTGTCGAAGGTGCCAGTGAGAAGACCGCAAAGAAGAAGCTGTGTATCTTAAAGCCGGGATTTAAAGTGAATATTACAAATCACAAATATATTTCCCTTCCGGCAATCATGCCGTTCTTCAGTGAGGCGGTAACGAAGCTGCTGACAGCGCCACCATATAAGGAGGAACGCGGTAATATCTCTCTGAATACCGGTGATGTGGCAATTTCGGTGGATGATATGTATATCGGAGTACCGCTTTCCATGATGGCTTGTATCGACGATATGCGGAAGGCGTATGAGGTTGTTCCGGACAGTTATCTGGGATTACATATCGATGAAGTAAATAAAGATATGAAGACGGAGTTTCCGGGCGTTGCATAAGAAAAAAGATGCTGCAAGAAATTGCAGCATCTTTTTTCTTTATTCTATTGATGATTTCTTTGGAAAATATTTCCTGCACGTAATCACGAACAGAATAATCGCAAGTGCGGTTGCAAGGTAATCCGTGACCGGCTGCGCCAATGCAAGCAGTCTGGCGGAATCCGTCGTTGCGTTGATGATAAACAGGATTGGCAAGTATAAAAGTCCCTGCCGACTGATCGACAAAATCAGGGAAGGGAGTGCGGCACCTGTGGACTGGATTGCGTTGATAAATACAAATAATTGTCCAAGGATCGGACCGGATAGAATGTAAATACGGGAAAACCGGAATCCAAAATCGTATGCGTCTGCATCTTCCAAAAAAGCGCTGACCAATCCGTCAGCACCAAAGTAACAGACACAGGTCATGATTGCACTTAATATAAAAGCAAGTAAAATGGAAAATTTCAATACGGCAAAATACCGTTTCCGGTTTCTGGCACCGAAGCAGTAGCCAAGGAGTGGCTGGATTCCGGTACCAAGTCCGATCAACAGCATGACAACGATCATGTTAACTTTCATGGCGACACCGAGTCCGGCAACTGCCATGTCTCCATAGTGAGCCATCAGATTATTGATAAAGATATTGCTGACACTCATAAGTACACTGTTCAGTGATGCCGGGATACCGATGGCAAATACGGAACTCGCAATTTTGTCCCCTGCTTTGTAATCCTGTAATCGAATCGACAACTGTGATTTATTTGACAGAAGATGCGATACATAAAAGACCGCGGATAAAATATTTCCGATGACGGTTGCAATCGCGGCACCGGCAACATTCCAGCCGAGAAACAAGATCATGACCGGATCTAAGATTACATTTGCCATATTTCCGATGATCATACCGGACATTGCGGTTTTTGCCCGTCCTTCGGAACGGATGATGTTGCTGAATGCGTTACTTATGATCAGAAACGGAATTCCGATGGCAACGATCCGGAGATATTGTGTTGCATATTCTACCGTATCTGCACTTGCGCCGATTGCTTTACAGACAGGTTCGGCAAAAATCACAATCAGGATCATGGATATAATTCCGACAGCCAGACCGGTCCAGAAGCAGAAGGCAGAGGCATGCTTTGCACGTGCTTCCTGACCTTCTCCAAGCATGCGGGAGATAAAGGATGTTCCGCCGATACCAAACAACATGCCGACAGCCATGAATAATAAGAAAGCAGGCGTTGCTACAGACACAGCAGCTACCATCAGTGCATTTTTTGTCTGTCCGATAAAAAACGTGTCAGCGAGATTGTAGATCAAAACCATGATCATGCTTATGATCGAGGGGATGACATTACTTAACACGGCTTTTGGAACCGGGGCATCCCTGAAAATTTCAGTTGTATTCGATTGCATAAATCGTTCTCCTTATCTTTGTGATTATTTTTCAGTCAAATAAATATGTTAACATACGGTAAAATGAGATTCAATGGAAAGATGGAATTTGTGCATTTTTTTTCGTGCAAAGTAAAAAATGTGTGCATTTATTATGAAAATGTACTATAATGTAAAAGATTGTGAATAATGATAGGTCAGAAAGGCAATTAAATGGCAAAGAAATTTTATGCTGTGAAAAGAGGTGTTCGACCGGGAGTATATGAGACGTGGTCTGCCTGCGAACCGCTTATAAAGGGATTTCCGGGAGCAATATATAAGAGCTTTCCGACGAGACAGGAGGCGGAGGTATTTGTGGGCATAGAAAGTGTGACGGAAGAATCAAAGCATATCGATGAGAATATGGTATATGCGTTTGTGGATGGTTCTTACAACAATGCCACACAGGTATATGGATATGGTGGATTCCTGATGGATCATGGCAAGCGGTATGTCCTGCAGGGACATGGTGATGATCCGGAGATGGCATCCATGCGTAACGTAGCAGGTGAGATACTGGGCGCGATGGCGGCAGTGAAGCTTGCAGTGGAAAAAGGATTACCAGATTTGGCGATTTATTATGATTATCTTGGGATCGAGATGTGGGCAACCGGAGGCTGGAAGCGTAACAAGACCGGAACGATTGCGTATTATGAGTATATGCAGCAGGTACGGGACAAGATACGTGTCACATTTATAAAGGTAAAGGGGCATTCCGGTGTGGAAGGAAATGAAGAGGCAGACCGCCTTGCGAAGGAGGCAGTCGGAATCACCGGATAGTGTGTGCGAGAGGTTAAATAAAGATAAAAAGATAAAGAAAAGTGGAGATGAAAGATGAAATTTCAGGTGAGTAATTTATTTCGGAAGAAAGAGGAAGCAGTGGAAAATAATGCGGTTGAGACAGAAACACAGGTAGCAGAAGACGCATCGAAAACAGAAGCTGAGGCTGCACCGGAGCAGACAGCAGTTACTGCAGAGGAAGAAGTAACGGTGTGTCCAAAGTGTAAGCAGGAATTCAAGAAGTCTGCGATCAAGGACAACTACAATGTATGTATCGCATGTGGATATCATTATGTGGTTTCCGCAGAGAAGCGTGTGCGTCTGCTGGTAGATCCGGGCACGTTTAAGCCGCTTCGCTGTAAAGTGGCATTTTCCAATCCGTTAGACATGCCGGAGTATGAGGAGAAAATCGAGCGTCTGCAGGAAAAGACAGGACTTGAAGAGGCAGTCTATACCGGCGTTGGTAAGATTGATGGAAACGAAGCAGTCATCGCTGTCATGAGCAGTAAGTTCCTGATGGGAAGTATGGGTATGGCTGTCGGTGAGAAAGTTACGAATGCGGTGGAATATGCAGACAAAAAACATCTTCCGCTTATTATATTTACTGCAAGTGGTGGGGCTCGTATGCAGGAGGGCATTTTATCCCTGATGCAGATGGCGAAGACGAGTGCGGCAATCGAGAAGTTCAGTGAACATGGTGGATTATATATTTCCTATCTGACACATCCGACGACCGGTGGCGTAACTGCCAGCTTCGCAACATTAGGAGATATCACACTGGCAGAGCCGGATGCTTTGATCGGATTTGCCGGGCCACGTGTAATCGAGCAGACGATCGGTCAGAAGCTTCCGGATGGATTCCAACGTTCGGAGTTTCAGATGGCACATGGATTTGTAGATCAGATTGTGCCGAGAGACAAGATGCGGGAAGTCATCTCCCATATTTTACGTTTGCATGCGAAGAAAGGAAGATAATCATGATTAAAGAGATAGATGAGAGAATTGCAGAAATCGATAAAGAAATCGAAGAGATCATGTCAAGTGATCTGGTAGACGAGGCAAAGGTTTATGTCCTGAAGCGGGAACGCCATGATCTGATACATATGTGTAAAAATCTGAATAGTCATGACAAGGTATATCTGGCGCGTCATAAGAAACGTCCGAAGATCACGGAGTATGTCGATGCAATCTTTGATGATTTCTTCGAGCAAAAAGGGGATGCACTTGGCAAGGAGGATGCAAGTATCTATGGAGGTATTGCAACCTATCATGGAATCCCTGTGACGGTCATCGGACATCGTAAGGGAAATGATCTTGCAGAGAATATGAAATGTAATTTCGGTATGCCGGGACCGGAAGGGTACCGCAAGGCACTGCGTCTGATGAAACAGGCAGAGAAGTTTGGAAGACCAATCATTACATTTATCGATACACCGGGTGCGTATCCGGGATTAGAAGCAGAGAACAATGGACAGGGTAGTGCCATTGCAGTAAATCTTGCGAAGATGAGTGCACTGAAGGTGCCGGTAATCGCAGTTGTAACCGGAGAGGGAAGCTCCGGCGGGGCGCTTGCCATCGGTGTGGCAAACAGTGTGTTGATGCTTGAAAATGCGGTGTATTCCATTCTTTCCCCGGAAGGTTATGCTTCGATTCTGTGGAAAGATTCTTCGCGGAGCGAGGAAGCAGCGGAGATGATGAAGCTTACCGCACAGGATCTGAAAGAGTTTGGCGTAATCGATGATATCATTCCGGAGCCAATCGGCGGTGCACATCTGAATCATAAGGTTGTATTCAAGGCAACTGATCGTGCAATCAAGAAAGAGCTTGACAAATACATCAAGATGAACCCGGATGAAGTTGCGAAGCATCGTTATAAGAAATTCAGAACGATCGACAATAAATATCTGCATGTAATCTAAGAGAAATCTGCAGAAAGAGAGTGACAGAGAGTAAGAGGAAAGACGAGATGAAAGAAGGCTTACATATTGTAGGTATGGGACATTATGCCCCGGAACACGTAGTGACAAATGATGATTTAAGTAAGATTGTAGATACAAATGATGAGTGGATCTCCAGCCGTACAGGTATTCGCAGAAGACATTTTATTACCGAAGAGAAGAATCAGGATATGGCGATTGCTGCTGCAAAGATGGCAATCGAGGATGCAGGCATTGACAAGTCTGAGATCGGTGTTGTGATTGTAGCGACGATTCGTCCGGATCATATGACACCTTCGATGGCATGTATGGTACAAAAGGAATTAGAACTTCCACAGGATATTCCTTGTTTTGATATCAATGCAGCATGCTCGGGATTTATGTATGGTGTACAGATTGCAAGAGGTATGTTGCTTCAGAGTGACAAGAAATATGGCGTGGTTATCGGTAGTGAGACCTTATCCAAGATTCTTGATATGAATGACAGAAGCACCTGTATTCTGTTTGGAGACGGTGCGGGTGCTGCCGTTGTTGAGCTTTCGGATACACACCGGTATTTCGGAATTCTTGGCGCAAAGGGGGATGATTCTGTCCTTGAGTGCAGCAACGAGGATTTACAGCCTCGTCATGTCAGCATGCTTGGAAGTGAAGTATTTAAGTTTGCAGTCAGTACGGTTCCCAAGACCGTCACGCAGCTTTTAGATAAGGCTGGTGTGACAGCGGATGATATTGATCTGTATGTCTGTCATCAGGCGAATAAGCGTATCATTGAGTCTGTGGCAAAGAAATGTAAACAGAGCATGGACAAGTTCTATATCAATCTGGATGAGTATGGAAATACAAGTTCTGCAAGTATTCCGATTGCACTTTCCGAGATGAAACAGAAGGGCATGATCAAACCGGGCATGAAGATGATCTGCGTAGGATTTGGCGGCGGTCTTACCTGGGGTGGTGCGTATCTGGAATTCTGATAAAATTTGTTTCAGATCAATTATAGAAGGTACTGTGCTTATGCGTAGCACAATTATGAAATAGAAAATTGGGCATAGTGTGAGGAGGATAAAGATGAGATTAAATGAATTCCTTGGAATCAAGTATCCGATTATTCAAGGTGGAATGGCGAATATCGCACTTGGCGAGTTTGCGGCTGCTGTCAGCAATGCCGGCGGACTCGGACTGATTGCATCCGGTGGATTTGACGCAGAGCGTATCCGTGAGGAGATTAAGAAGTGCCGTGCTTTGACAGATAAGCCGTTCGGTGTAAATCTGATGCTGATGAATCCGGATGTCGACAATATCGCGAAGATGCTGGTCGAGGAGAAGGTAGATGTGATCACAACCGGAGCCGGAAGTCCGGAGAAATATGTGGCGGACTGGAAAGCGGTTGGCACAAAGGTGATTCCGGTAGTCAGCGGTGTGGCTCTTGCAAAGCGTATGGAGCGTATGGGTGTAGATGCCCTGATCGCGGAAGGCGGCGAGAGTGGCGGACATGTCGGTGAGATGACAACAATGACACTTGTACCGATGGTTGTTGATGCAGTCAATATCCCGGTTATCGCAGCTGGTGGTATCGCAGATGGCAGAGGTATGGTTGCTGCATTTGCACTTGGCGCAATCGGCGTACAGATCGGAACTGTATTACTTGCCAGTGAAGAGTGCCCGATTCATATCAATTATAAAGAGGCAGTTATCAAGGCGAAGGATAATGGTACAGCGGTGACCGGAAGATCCAGTGGTGCTCCGGTACGTGTGATCAAAAACCAGATGGCGCGTGAATATCTGAAGATGGAAGGCAAGGGCGTTCCAAGAGAAGAGTTAGAGCAGCTTACTCTTGGTTCTCTCCGTAAGGCTGTCTTAGATGGCGATACAAAGAATGGTTCCCTGATGGCTGGTCAGGTGTGCGGTCTTGTAAAGGAGATCAAGCCGGTAGCTGAGATTCTGAAGGGATTGTACGAGGATTCTCTTGCAGAGCTTGCAAAGCTTGCAAAGGAGGGAATCTAATAAAAATATGAAAAGAGGGACAAATGTTATGTCCCATACGATCTTATAAAATATGAATCTGAATTAGTCAGAATTGTGAAAGATAAGCAGGAGGAAATTATGAAAATCGGTTTTTTATATGCTGGCCAGGGTGCACAACATGTCGGAATGGGAAAAGATCTCTATGAGTCATATCCGGAGTTCCGCGAAGTATTTGACAATGTAAAGCTGGATTTTGATGTGAAGGAGTGTTGTTTTGATGGTCCAATCGAGAAGCTTGGACAGACAAGATACACACAGCCATGTATGGTAGCCTTTGCGGTTGGCGTGACAAAGATCCTTGCAGCAAAGGGCATCGTGCCGGAGATTGCAGCCGGACTTTCGCTTGGTGAGTATTCTGCACTCTATGCGGCAGGTGTATTCGAGGAACAGCAGGTAATCGATCTTGTTGCATATCGTGGTAAAGCGATGGAAGAGGCAGTTACCGGTAGAGATACCGGTATGATCGCTGTTATGAGTCTCGACCGTGATACTATTAAGGCATGCTGCAAGCAGGCTGAGGATGAATTTGCAGACAGCGAGTTCCATATCGCTGAAGTTGCAAACTATAACACACCGGTTCAGGTAACTGTATCCGGTGATACACCGGTTATCACAAGAGCCGGAGAGCTGATGATGGAGAAGGGGGCAAGAAGAATCGTGCCTGTCGCAGTCAGCGGACCATTCCATACATCCTTGATGAAGCCGGCGGGGGATAAGCTTGCGGAGCGTTTTAAGAACGAGCATTTCGGAGAGATGAAGTTCCCGGTACTGTTCAATGCAACCGGTAAGGAGCTTGCAGCAGATAAGACAATTCCTCAGATGCTTGAGACACAGGTACAGAGCAGTGTATATTTTGAGGATTCTATTAAGTATATGATTGAGCAGGGTGTCGACACTTTCATCGAGGTTGGTCCGGGAAAGACACTTTCCGGATTCGTGAAGAAGATCGACCGCAGCTTTGCTACGTATTCTGTAGAAGATATTGATTCATTAAATGCGGTGCTTGAAGCACTTGGGAAATAAGCGGTACGCGGATATACGTGCAGGTTATTGTACTTCGCGTAGTGGTAATAAAAGATGGAGGAATCTATGACATTAGAGAATAAAACAGCCATTGTCACAGGCGGCAGCCGTGGAATCGGACGTGCAATCTGTGTTGCACTTGCACAGGCAGGTGCCAATGTCGTAACTTGTTATGCACATGGCGCAGCCGGTGCCGAAGAGACAGTAAAGTTGTGTGAGACCTATGGTGTAAAAGCATCTGCGATTCAGGCGGATGTTGCAAAAAATGAAGACGTGCAGGCACTTGTAGCAAATGTAAAGGAAGAATATGGAAGTATTGATATCTTAGTGAACAATGCAGGTATCACGAAGGATAATCTGATGCTGAAGATGACAGAGGAAGATTTCGAGCAGGTCATTGATACGAACTTAAAGGGTGCATTTTTGTGCATCAAGCATGTATCGAAGATTATGCTCAAGCAGAAGCGCGGACATATCATCAACATCAGCAGCGTGGTCGGTGTCCGTGGAAATGCCGGACAGGTCAACTACGCATCCAGCAAGGCAGGACTGATTGGTATGACAAAATCTGTTGCGAAGGAGATCGGTTCCCGTGGCATCACCGTGAATGCGGTGGCACCAGGATTTATTGAGACAGATATGACAGCAAATCTGCCGGAGGCTGTTGTGGAAGAGAACTTAAAGAGTATTCCGATGAAGAAGCTTGGCAAGGTAGAAGATGTTGCAAATCTTGTCCGGTTTTTAGCAAGTGATGATGCAAGTTATATTACCGGTCAGGTCATCTGTGTAGATGGCGGTATGGCAATGTAGGAGGGAAAAATGAGCAGAAGAGTTGTGATTACAGGTTTAGGAACTGTAAACCCTTTGGGAAATAACGTAGAGACCACATGGGAAAATGTAAAAAAAGGTGTCTGCGGAATTGATGAGATTACAAGAATTGATACGACAAACCATGCAGTGAAGCTTGCCGGAGAGGTAAAGAATCTGGATGTAACAGCCGTAATCGACAAGAAGGATGCCAGACGTATGGACCGCTATGCGCAGTACGCTGTTGTTGCGGCGGATGAGGCATTCAAGCAGAGTGGACTGGATATGGAGAAGGAAGATGCGGAACGCTGTGGAGTCATCTTCTCCAGCGGTATCGGCGGCATGGAAGTCACAGAGAAAAACTACCAGACTGGCGAGAGACGTGGTTTCGACAAGATCTCCCCATTCTATATTCCGATGACAATCGCGAACATGGGTGCCGGAAATATCGCAATCCGTTTTGGATTTAAAGGTATCTGTACCTGCGTTGTAACGGCCTGTGCATCCGGCAATAATGCAGTTGGTGACAGCTTCCATTATATTCGTGATGGATATGCAGATGTCATGATCTGTGGCGGTTCTGAGGCAGCAATCACGGATATGGCAATCGGTGGATTTACAGCGATGCAGGCATTGAATACAACAACGGATAAGAATCGTGCTTCGATTCCATTTGATAAGGAGCGTGCCGGATTCGTCATGGGTGAAGGTGCCGGTGCCCTTGTATTAGAAGAGTATGAGCATGCGAAGGCGCGTGGTGCGGAAATCCTCGGCGAGGTTGTCGGATACGGTGCGACTTGTGATGCATACCATATCACAGCACCATGTCCGGATGGAGCAGGCGGAGCAGCGTGTATGGCAATGGCAGTAAAGGATGCAGGAATCAAGCCGGAGCAGGTTGGCTATATCAATGCACATGGTACATCCACACACTTAAATGATGCAGGTGAGACAATGGCAATCAAGACAACATTTGGTGAGCATGCATATAAGCTGATGGTAAGCTCTACAAAGTCTATGACCGGACATCTGCTTGGCGGTAGTGGCGCGGTAGAAGCGGTTATTACAACTCTTGCATTGCATGATGGATTTATTCCTGCAACGATTAACTATCAGGTGCCGGATGAAGAATGTGATCTGGATATCGTTCCAAATGAAGGCAGAAACGTACAGGTAGAATATGCGCTTTCAAACTCTCTTGGATTTGGCGGACACAACGCAAGTATTCTGCTGAAGAAGTTTGAGGCTTAGGTTGCAGGACAAAGGAGAAGAAGATGGAATTAAATTCAAATCAGATACAGGAGATTTTGCCACATCGTTATCCGTTCCAGTTAGTTGACCGAATCACAGATTTTGAACCGGGAAAATGGGCGAAGGGTGTGAAATGCGTATCCGTGAATGAGATGCAGTTTCTGGGACATTTTCCAACACAGCATGTCATGCCGGGCGTACTCGTGATTGAGGCGCTCGCACAGGTTGGTGCGATAGCAATTTTGTCCGAGGAAGAGCACAAAGGAAAAACAGCGTTTTTCGGTGGCATCAAGAATGCAAGATTCAAGAAGCAGATCACGCCGGGCGATGTAATCGAGATGGAATGCGAGATTATAGACCAGAAGGGACCGATCGGTTCCGGAAAGGCTGTCGCAAAGGTAGATGGAAAAGTTGCTGTAACGGCAGAACTTACATTTGTCGTAGGCGCATAAATCGTGTATAATAATAGGGCTGTCATTGACAGCTCTATTTTTTGAGGAGTAAAACAAATAGATGGATGAGAAGAAATTAACCAAGCGAAGCCTTGCTCCGGTGCTTTCTATTGCAGGTTCGGATAGCTCCGGTGGTGCGGGTATACAGGCAGACTTAAAGACGATGCTTGCAAATGACTGCTATGGTATGTCAGCCATCACAGCACTGACTGCGCAAAACACGATGGGAGTTACCGGTATTATGGATGTGACACCGGAATTTCTGCGGAAGCAGATTGACGCAGTGTTTTTGGATATTCCGCCGAAAGCTGTGAAGATTGGCATGGTATCGGATAAAGCCCTGATAAAAACGATTGCAGAAGCATTGAGTGATTGGCATGCGGAAAATATAGTTGTGGATCCGGTGATGGTTGCGACAAGCGGAAGCAGATTGTTAAAGGAAGATGCGATTTCCTGTCTGACAGAGATGCTTCTTCCACTTGCGACACTGATTACGCCGAATATTCCGGAAGCAGAGCTGCTTACCGGAATGAACATTCAGTCCAAAGCGGATATGGAACAGGCAGGAAGATGCCTGTATGACAGATTTCATTCCCAGGTGCTGATCAAGGGGGGACATGCAGTTGAGGATGCGAGTGATGTGTTAGTTGGAACCGAAGTGGTCTGGTTCCACGGTTCACGCATCGACAATCCGAATACACATGGAACCGGATGTACTTTATCCTCTGCAATTGCGTGTGGACTGGCAAAAGGATATTCGGTTGCGCAGAGTATCAGCTATGCCAAAAGTTATCTTAGTGGCGCACTTTCGTCAGGTCTTGATCTCGGCAGAGGGAGTGGGCCAATTGATCATGGATGGCAGATACAGGAAAACGTCTGATCTATATAACGATTTTTACGGGAAAATGGCGTGAGAGTAAAAGAGAAAAGTCAGGTAAAAATCTGGAGAATAAACAGAAAATGAAGATAAATAAAGAACAGTTACAGGTCTATGCTGTAACAGATACAAAATCAATCCGAAAAGAACGATATGCAACTCTGTGTGATGCTGTGGAAGCGGCTATCAAGGGTGGAGCGACGATCGTACAGCTGCGGGAAAAGGAACTTTCCGAAGATGCATTTCTTGCGGAGGCAACGGAGATTAAGAAACTGACACAGAGATACGGTGTTCCGCTTATTATCAACGATAATGTCGCACTTGCAAAAGCCTGTCAGGCAGATGGCGTACACTTAGGACAGGGCGATATGCAGGTCGAAGAGGCGCGTGCTATCCTTGGAGATGCGGCAATCATCGGTGTATCCGCACACAATGTAGAGGAAGCACTGCTTGCCGAAAAACAGGGTGCCGATTACCTTGGCTCCGGTTCAGTATTTGTGACAACGACAAAGAGGAATGTAACAGCACTCCCTTTGAAGACGTTGCGGGACATCTGTCGTGCTGTGCAGATTCCGGTTGTGGCAATCGGAGGTGTCAGTGCGGAGAATATCGATCAATTAGTTGGCTGTGACGTGGCAGGTGTTGCGGTGGTATCCGCAATCTTTGCACAGGAAGAGATTGAGACAGCGACCAAAGCGCTTAAGGCACAGGTGCAGGAGATGCTTGCCAAGACAGAACAGTTTGATGTTTTATACAAGAAACTGACACCACTTTTACAAGGGAAGAAGGGTGTGCTTTTTGATATGGACGGGACGCTGATTGACAGTATGCCGATGTGGCGGACGCTGGATGTGGAATATATCGGTCGATATGGTATCTGCCCGGATACGGAGTTCCATCATCAGGTGGCAACGATGACACTTATTCAGGCGGCGCATTTTATTAAAGAACGGTTTGATATTCCGAAGACCGCAGAGGAAATCTTTGATGATTTTCAGAATATGGTAATCGAGGAATACCGGAATATGATTCCGCTAAAGCCATACGCCTACGAGCTTGTGAAGTGGATGAAACGGGATGGTTATAAGGTGGCGGTTGCAACGGCAAATGAAATCAATTTGAGTGAGATGGTATTAGAGCGTACCGGACTTATGGAAGATGTCGATACGATCGTCAGCTGTACGATGGCGGGGGCGAGCAAGGAATCACCGGCAGTTTATGAGCTTGCCTGTGCAAATATGCAGATCGCTGCGATGGATTGTGTGATATTTGAGGACAGTCTGCGGGCTATGTATACAGCGAAGAAAGCCGGATTCGTGACGGTTGCGGTTTATGATGATGTGGCAAAGGACAGCTGGGAAGAAATCTGCCGGATTACAGATGAACAGGTGGTGTTTGCATAATGGAGAATAAGAAGAAAAAAACAGAGATACAGACGAGCTGCGATACATGTGCGTATCTGATCTATGACGAGGAATATGAGGAATATGTCTGTGACGTGAGTATGGACGAGGATGAGATTGCACGGTTGTATGGGGACAGCCATTATACCTGCCCTTATTATAAGAATGGTGACGAGTATCGGGTAGTAAGACATCAGATGTGACATAATAATTCAGACAAGAAAATAAGCAGCGAGACTGCTTGCAGGCAGAGCGGCTTATTTATTTATTCTAATGAAGGTGAAAGGAAAAACAAAAAGATGAAGAAAAATATAGTATTGATCGGTATGCCGGGAAGCGGAAAAAGTACAATCGGCGTACTGCTTGCGAAAGCTATCAATTATCATTTTATTGATGGAGATCTGTTGATCCAGCGACAGGAAGGAAAGACATTGGTTGATATTATCAATGAGAAAGGTATCGATGCATTTCTTGCGATTGAGAATCAGGTGTTGCGGGATATCAACACGGAAGCATCCGTGATTGCAACCGGAGGAAGCGCGATTTTCTCGGAAGAAGCTATGAATCACCTAGGTGAGCAGGGACTGATTGTATATCTTGATGTAAGCTGCGAGGAGATCATCCGTCGTGTGAACAATATCTCGACGCGTGGTATCGCGATGAAGCCGGGAAAGACACTGGCAGACCTGTATGCAGAGAGAAAGCCGTACTATGAAAGATATGCACAGCTCACAATCCCGTGTGACGGGAAGACGATGGAACAGTGCGTACAGGCGATTGCAAGTATGTTGGATGATCCGCTGAGAAATTGTTAGACGGATTGTTGAAAATGTGTTAAATTTATTATTAAATAATTATTACAAAATATTGCAAAGGGGATAAAGAAAATGAAGTTACGTGGTAAGAAGATATTTGCTTTGCTTCTTGTTTGTGTTCTGCTTGTTACTATGCCTTTTTCTGTTACGGTCAAAGCGTATGGGGAAGGCATCTCACATGCAAAACAGTTTAGGAATTGTAAAGTATATCATGGTATTGATGTTTCAACATGGAATCATGATATCGATTGGAATGCAGTACGGGCATCCGGTATTGATTTCGCATTTATCAAGATTGGTGGACGTGGATGGGGATCTGCAGGAACGCTGTACCATGATTCGAAGGCAATCCAGAATATCCGGGGTGCGAAGGCGGCAGGTATGAAGGTTGGTGTCTATATGTTCTCACAGGCAATCACCGAATTAGAGGCTGCAGAAGAGGCACAGTATGCGATTTCTTATCTGCGTGCATATGGGTTTTCTATAGATCTTCCGCTTGTTATGGATTATGAGTATGCGAGTGATTCTCCAACCGGTGGCAGAATTGCAACGGCGAATCTGTCGAAGGATCAGGTGACAAATATCTGTATGGCATTCTGTAATGCTGCCCGTTCCAATGGATATACGCCGATGGTATATGCTAATAAGAATATGCTTGTGAATCATATGAATGCAGATGTAATTGCGAATAATTATCCGGTCTGGCTGGCACATTATACGAATGCTTCAAACTATAAGGGCGCATATTCGTTCTGGCAGTATACAAGCAGTGGAAGCGTTCCCGGTATAAATGGAAGAGTGGATATGAATGTGTATTATTCACCAGACGGTAATTATAATTTTGGCGTTCCGAATATTCCGGTTCCGACCGGAGATACAGCACCAGCAGAGGCGAAGATCGCATATTCTTCCCATGTACAGTCGTTTGGCTGGCAGAAGGAGGAAAGCTATGATGGACAGCAGAGCGGAACTTCAGGTCTTGCAAAACGATTAGAGGCTATCAAGATCCGGAATAATACAGAAATTCCGGGAAGCGTGGAATATAAGGTACATTGTCAGTCATACGGCTGGCTCGACTGGGTAGCGGATGGAGATATCGCAGGTGTAACCGGTCAGTCAAAGAGACTGGAGGCAATCCGGATTCGGCTGACAGGAGAACTGGCACAGAAGTATGATGTGTATTACCGGGTGCATGCACAGACCTTTGGCTGGCTTGATTGGGCGAAGAACGGAGAAACTTCCGGTTCGCTGAATTATGCGAAGCGTCTGGAGGCGATTCAGATCATGCTGGTGGAGAAAGGAACGACGGTTCCTTCTGCCGGTAGTTCTCCTTATCGTACACCGGGAAGTATTGCATACTCTACACATGTACAGAGCTTTGGATGGCAGAATGCTGCATATGATGGCGGTATCAGTGGAACAACCGGGCGTGCAAAGCGGTTGGAGGCAATTCGTATTTCAAATTTGACCGGATTAGACGGGTCAGTTATGTACCGCGTACATGTGCAGTCATATGGATGGCAGTCATGGGTACAGAATGGACAGATTGCCGGAACAACCGGACATGGAAAACGTTTGGAGGCAATCCAGATCAAACTGACCGGAGAGATGGAACAGACGTATGATATCTATTACCGTGTTCACGCACAGTCATTTGGCTGGCTTGGCTGGGCGAAGAATGGTGAGCCTTCCGGAACAGCCGGATATGCAAAACGAATAGAGGCAATTCAGATTGTATTAGTACCAAGGGGTGGCGCAGCACCGGGATCTACAAATCGTGCATATATTGGAAGAGCTATGCCGCCGCAGTGATGGTTGATTACATAAAAGCAGTTCTAACAGGAAATACTACTCCGAAAAAGGAGTAGTATTTTTTATGCTTGAAAATTATGTCCATACAGATCTGGCACTGGAACTGAAAGAGGAAATACCCAGGGAACATGGAATGCAGGGCGTACAGGTAGAAACCTTGGAAGATAAAGAATATGGGATTACGAAAACGCATATCCGTGTATTGGATAAACGCGGCGAGAAATTACTTGGAAAGCAGATTGGAAACTATATTACGCTTGAGAGCGATCAGCTATGTGCGGAGGACGAAAATATCCATCAGCCATTTGTGGAGGCACTTCACGAAACGTTGGCAGCGTTGTTAGAGGGAATAAGGAAAATACTGGTCATTGGGCTTGGAAACCGAAATATTACGCCGGATGCACTCGGACCGGGTGTGGTTGATCATTTATTTATAACAAGGCATTTGCTGCGGGAAGGATATCTGACCAGTTCTATGGAAATCTCAGCCCTTTGCCCTGGTGTGATGGCACAAACGGGAATTGAGACCGGCGCGATTATTCAGTCTTTATGCAGGGAAATAAAACCGGAAGCAGTTGTCTGTATCGATGCATTGGCAGCCAGAGATGCAAAAAGATTAAATACGACAATTCAAATCTGCGATACCGGAATTACACCGGGAGCCGGAGTTGGAAACCGGCGTTTATCACTTAATCAAAAGACGCTTGGTGTGCCGGTAATAGCCGTTGGTGTTCCGACTGTAATCTCGATGCCTGCAATATTGGAACATGCCTTAGAGGGAATGTGTGACGCAATGTCTGATAAAGAAAGAGAGCACATTGACCGGGAATTGATCCGGTATATGCAAAAACCGGATGTTGCGGGAATGTTCGTAACACCGAAGAATATAGATGAAATAATAACGAGAGTCAGCTATACGATCTCGGAAGCAATCAATCGGTTTCTAACATAATCAAATTATTTCTGCATATAGTATGGTATGGGAAAATACTATGTAAAAATTGGATGTTATAGTTTTCTGATCATGTTGTTTTGCGTTGTCTTTGTTTATTTTTATCCTGCAAATACCGGGGGAAAAGAAGCACACAGGGTATCTGCTTATTTTTTTCCGGCATTGTCGGTATCAAAAACTCCTTGCAGGTTTCAGGATATTTTATTCCCGGCTATCACCGGTAAGGAGCGTGAATCAGAAGAACCGGCATGGGATAAAGTTGCGATACGCACAGACTATGTGGATACTTTTGCGGAAGAAAGTGGTGCTGTAAATGACAGTGAGAATGCCCTCGATGATACGGGGGAAATGCATCCGGCGAGTGCGACGGATGCAGTCAGTGAGACCTTGTCTGAAGATACGATTCCACTATTGCCGGCACAGGGAATTACCTATTCAATGGAACAGCTTACAAACCGTGAATTCCTGATTGAAAATTGTTATACAATTGACAGTTCGACAATGGTCACAGAGGAGGAACTCGATGCAGAAAGCTTATTGTCCGAGGATCTCCATATTGATAATCATACACAGGAACCGAAAATACTCATATATCATACACACGGGAGTGAAACATTTGCAGACAGTCGCCCCGGCGTGATTGAAGATACTGTGATAGGCCTTGGTGATGAATTGACAAGGATTCTGCAGGAGGATTATGGAATCCCGGTGTATCATGACCGGACGGTATATGATGTGATAGATGGGGTGGAAGACCGGAGCCGGGCGTATGATCTCGCGAGTGACGGCGTCGACGCAATTTTACAGCAGTATCCATCCATAGAAGTTGTACTTGATATTCACAGGGACGGTGTCAGGGAGGATGTCCGCCTTGTACGGGAAATTGATGGGATTTCAACTGCTCAGATTATGTTTTTAAATGGAGTCAGCCGCACGAAAGAAAACGGAGATATTGATTATCTGTACAATCCATATAAGAAAGATAATCTGGCATTCAGTCTGCAGATGCATCTGGCAGGGAAGGAAATGTACGGAGATCTGATGCGGCGCATCTATGTGCGGGGGTATTGCTTTAATTTGAATAAGATGGCGCGGTCGTCTCTGGTCGAGGTTGGTGCGCAGACAAATACAGTTGCAGAGGCAAAACATGCAATGGTGCCACTTGGTGCAATTCTCTATAAAGTGCTGATTGCACAGGAGTAGGAAAGTGTGGTATACTTTTGACAACTAGGGTAGCGTGCGGATGCGCATCCGGGTCATCACATTTTCTGTGATGATGGGAAATCAGAAATTATGAGGTTATAAAAGTACATGGCACATTTGGATAAAAGTAAAATACGAAATTTTTGTATTATAGCACATATCGATCATGGTAAATCCACGCTGGCAGACCGTATTATTGAGAAGACGGGACTGCTTACAAGCCGGGAGATGCAGAACCAGGTGTTGGATAACATGGATCTCGAACGGGAACGCGGAATCACGATCAAGGCACAGGCGGTGCGTATTGTCTACAAGGCAGAGGATGGAGAGGAATATATCTTCAATCTGATTGACACACCGGGACATGTGGATTTTAACTATGAGGTATCCCGGAGTCTGGCAGCCTGTGAGGGGGCAATTCTGATCGTCGATGCGGCACAGGGAATCGAGGCACAGACACTGGCCAACTGTTATCTGGCTATTGACCATGATCTGGAGATCCTGCCGGTGATCAACAAGATCGATCTTCCCAGCGCAGATCCGGAGCGGGTTAAGAATGAGATTGAAGATGTGATCGGAATTGAGGCTCAGGATGCGCCGCTGATCTCAGCAAAAATGGGAACCAATATTGAAGAGGTGTTAGAGCAGATCGTGGCGAAGATCCCGGCACCATCCGGGGATGAAAAAGCACCTCTGAAAGCATTGATCTTTGATTCATTGTATGATCCTTATAAGGGAGTTATCATATTTTGCCGTTTATTTGACGGTACTGTGAAAAAAGGCACGAAGATCCATATGATGGCTACCGGAATGGAAGAAGAGGTAGTGGAAGTAGGTACATTTGGTG
>USFH01000002.1 GCA_900553925.1 uncultured Clostridium sp. | reverse complement strand
CTGCGCAAGCCAAAGGAGGACGAAATATGGCAAACAGAGAGTACAAAAGTGACGTATTTAGTATGTTGTTGGAGGACAGAGCAAGAGCGTTGGATGTCTACAATGCGATGGCAGGGACGGCATACACCGATCCGGAGATTATCGAGATTCATACGCTGGAGAGTGGGGTATCGCTTACCGTACACAATGATGCATCGTTTGTTGTGAGTATGGATTCGATTCTGAATATCTACGAACACCAGTCAACGTATAACCCGAACATGCCACTTCGGGAACTGATTTATTTCGTGACGATCATCAAGAAGCTGGTCGAAAACAGATATCTGCTTAGTCACAAGCTGGTGAAGATACCGACACCGAAATTCGCAGTGTTTTACAATGGAGACAAAAACAGACCAGAGTGTGAAGTGTTGAAATTGTCTGATGCATATGAAAACCAGTCGGGCGAACCGCAGTTAGAGCTGATTTGCACCGTGTACAACATCAATCCGGGGAATAATGAGGATTTGAAAAAGCGGAGCCAGACATTGCGGGAGTATATGATATTTGTTGGATATGTAAATGAGAATCTTGCAAAGGCAGAAAAGGGCGGGAAGGATTATGAGACTGCAATCAGAGATGCGGTGAACCGCTGCATTGCAGAGGATGTCCTAAAGGACTTTTTGCTGGAACGCGGAGAGGATGTGCAGAAAATTATGATGTTTGATCTGACATATGAAAAGCAGATGGAGAATGCGAAGCGGGAATGGTATAAAGAAGGTCGCACAGAAGGCTATCGTCGCCTTGTGACATCAATCATCAAAAAGTTTCAGAAGAATAAGTCCCTTGAACAGATCGCAGATGAACTTGAAGAATCTATCGAAGACATTCAGCCAATCTACGATATTGTCAACAAGCATGCACCAGAATATGATGTGGATGCAATTACCGCAGAAGTGTTAGAGGTACAGGATAAAATATGAGTGATAATCAGAACAACAATCCCAAGGGAATTATAAATGGAATGCTTTGCCTGATCTGGGGACTTGAATCGATATTGAAAGTGCGTCTGCCACAGGTACACATAGAAGAACGCATGTAACGATGCCGGTTTACAGTATCTCCTATAACGGAGAGGAGAAGCTTCTTAGAATTGTTAGAATAGTTTTATTCAGATGAAATTCACTCCCAATAAAATAATTTGAATAAAAAATCTATTTTGGTACTTGATTCATAAAAATCAATCTGTTAGAATACACATATAAAAAGGGAGTAGCTTGCCGGTCGCGGTTCACTTCTTCGTCAAGACAGTTATTGAAACATATAACTCGGAAAGTGATGAAATAGCGAGACTTTTACTGTTTACGCAGTAGGGGTCTCTTTTTTTATACCTACTGCAAAATAAAACAAGGAAAGAGAGGTAGAAAGGATGTTCTTGAAGGTTGTTATTTTGTTGGTAGGTTTTTTGTTTCTCGTTAAGGGGGCAGACTGGTTTGTAGAGGGGGCGGCGAGTATCGCGAAGAAGCTCGGGATTCCGCAGCTCATCATCGGTCTGACGATTGTAGCGATGGGAACAAGTATGCCGGAGGCGGCGGTCAGTATCACGGCGGCGCTGCAGAAGAATGCGGGAATCACGATCGGAAATATCGTGGGAAGTAATATCCTCAACATTCTGATCATTCTTGGTGTGACAGCGGTGATCACGAATGTAGCGATTCAGACGTCAACGTTTCGCTATGAGATACCATTTATGATGGTAGTTACGATTATACTGCTGGTATTTGGAATAACCGGTGGAGAAGTGACATTCGTAGAAGGTATTATTTTCTGGGTTTTGTTCCTGTTATATCTAGGTTATCTGTTTGTGATGGCGAAGAAAGGAACCAATGAGGAAGAAGGCGAAACAAAGGATTACCCGGTATGGAAATGCATTCTTTTCATGGTGATCGGCGGTGTGCTCGTTGTAAAGGGAAGCGATTTCGCAGTCAGCGGAGCATCTGCAATCGCACGATATTTCGGTATGAGCGAGCGGTTTATCGGACTTACGATTGTAGCACTGGGTACCTCACTTCCGGAGCTTGTGACATCTGTCACAGCAGCGCGGAAAGGAAATGCGGGAATCGCAATCGGAAATATCGTGGGTAGCAATATTTTCAATATCCTGTTCGTAATCGGTACAACTGCACTCATCTGTACAGTGCCATTTGAGAGCAAATTCATCATAGATACGATCATTGCGGTTGTGGTTGGTGCGATCTTGTGGATCGGAACATATAAGCATAAGGAGCTGCGGCGTCCATGCGGCATCTTCATGCTGCTATGTTATGTGGCGTATTTCGTGTATCTGTGTATGATGTAAAGGATGTGTGTTGGGAAAATTCTTTTTCTTTGACTTTTTCTCCCCAATAAAAGTATGTATATAGCAAGCTGGTTGGGGGGATTTTTCGTAATTCGAAAAATCCCCCCAACATACGAATAAAAAATAAAAAACATTCGTAAAACCTCTTGACAAACGAGTTAGCTGAAACTAACATATATACGAATAAAACAACAAAAATATTCGCATATAGTAGGGAGGACGCAGAATGTATATCGAAGGAAAAAATCTGGTAAAGAAATACGGAGAGGGAGAAGCAACGGTGTTCGCGCTCGATCATGCCGAGTTTGGGGTAGAGAAGGGCGAGATCGTCGTGATCTTAGGTCCGAGTGGAAGTGGTAAAAGTACATTGCTGAATATCCTTGGTGGTCTGGATAAGGTGACAGAGGGAAGCATGCTGGTAGATGGAACGGACTTGGAGAAAATGTCTGCCAAAGAGCTGGAGCTGTATCGGAGAGAGAAGCTTGGATTCGTATTCCAGTCCTACAATCTGACGCCGGATCTTAACGTGCGTGAGAATATTGAGATGACAGCAGAGCTTGTACGGGAACCTCTCAGCACTGACACACTGATCGAGGAACTGGGACTGAAGAAGTATGAGACACATTTTCCAAAGGAGCTTTCCGGTGGTCAGCAGCAGCGTGTCGCCATCGCGCGGGCAATGGTGAAGAAACCGGATATTCTTCTCTGTGACGAGTTAACCGGTGCGCTTGATACAAAGTCATCAAAGGATGTATTGCAGCGTGTACAGAAAATGAATGATACATATAAGACGACAGTCGTGATTATTACACACAACCTGAACATCGCCGGAATGGCAGACCGGATCATCAAGATCACGGATGGCAAGGTTGTATCCAATCAGAAGAATGCAGATAAGAAACGAGTAGAGGAGATGGAGTTGTAATATGACGATCAATAAGAGAGCTGGGCGCAGCATAAAGAAAAACATCGCGTTTTATATTATCAGTATCATTCTTACGATGCTGACATCTATGGTGATTGTCGCCGCGGTGTCAACCGGACACACACTGACAAAGGTTGTGGATGATTTTGTGAAGGACTATAAGGCGGAGGATGCGGAGTTTGTCACTTATCAGCCGTTGTCCGATGCAGATATGGAGAAGCTCGAACAGGAATATGATGTGATACTGGAACACAGCCGGTATAAGGATGTAAATGTGGAAAGTGGGGATTTAAAAGGAGCTACGATCCGTGTATTCCCGATGCCGGAGAAGCTGAACCTCTGTGAGGTGCGGGACGGACACGAACCGGGTGACGGGGAAGCGCTTCTGACACAGGATTTTGCGGATATGCATGACATCCGGGTTGGAGATACGATTTCTCTTGGGGCGTATGATTATAAAGTATCTGCCTACACGACGAAAGCAGATTATATCTATATGCTTGATAAACTGTCCGGCTATATTGATAGTGAGAAATTTGCACTTGTCGTAGTAGATCGCAAGGAATATGACAAGATTGATGCAGATGAGACAAGCTATTATTCTATCAAATACAACAAGGATAATTCCAAGGAAGTCCGTGAGAAGTTAAATGAAGGTTATGTGATTGCAAGCTATATGGCGGCAACCACGAACACACGAATCTCCATGCCGGTCAATGAGGGAGATGCCGTTACGAACATGGCAACCATGTATGCACCGGTTATGTTCATCATTATTATCACGCTTGTTGTTATGGTGCTTGGAAGAAATATCAGACAGGAACAGTATCTGCTTGGAACATTTCTGGCGCTCGGATTTTCCAAGAAGCAGATCATAAGACATTATATGCGGTATGGGGTACTGCCGGGAGTTGTTGGAAGTGTACTTGGCTTGATTGTGTCCATTCCGTTGACCGGGGTACTGTGCAAATTCTATATCGAATATGATTTTGAAAAGCTTACGTATACACCGGCCTACAATGTACCATCGATCGTTATAGCACTGGTTGTACCAACCGTCCTTTACTGTGCGGCTATCGCAATCCAGGCGGCAAAGCTCTTGAAGAAGTCACCGGTCGATCTCGTAAGAAACACAGGAAAAGATACGAAGACAGTTGGCGTGATGAAGAAGAGTCATGCAAAGACACAGACAAAGATGCGGGTGCGTAGCGTGATCGGACATCCGGGAAGAAGCATTGTAACGGCATTTGGTGTGGCTGTCGCTTCATTCTGTATTCTGACAGGATTTATTATGAAAGACAGTCTGGATACGCTGATGCATGGAGGACTTACAAGCTCTATCAAGTACGAATATCTGTACCGGCTGAATTCGTTAGAGGAAGGCACGCCGGAGCAGGGCGAGGCGTTGTTCCAGAATTACTATGAGGTAGAGGGAAAAACAGTACAGCTTTTGGCACAGGGAATCAGCAAGGATTCGAAATATTTCCCGGACAAGACGGACGGTGGTGACGCGTTTGATCTGGACAAATATTATCTGACAAGTGCGGCTGCACAGACCTATGGTATAAAGACAGGTGATACGCTTACCTTCAGCAATATTGCAGATCTGAAAGAACATAAGGTAACAATCAGTGGTATCGTGACGGACAACACGCATTGCTATCTGTACACAGGAAGAGAAAATGCAACGGCGCTGGCAGGTGTAGACAGTGACGCCTATAACTGCATTATAAGCAAGGATGCATTGTCACTTGACAAAGACCGCGTGGCAAGTGAGACAACCATGACTGTCACGGCAGACACGATGGAAAATATGATGGGACCGATGCATGCAATCATGGTTATATTTGAGATCGTAGGTGTTGTGCTTGGTGTATTTGTGCTGTATCTGATTATCAACATGATCGTGGCAGAAACAGCAACCAATATCTCGGTTATGAAGGTACTTGGTTTCAGCCAGAAAGAGATTTCAAACCGGGTACTGAATGTCAACCATATTCTGGTATGCATCGGATATTTGATTGGAATCCCGGCTGCATATATGTTTGTCAAGGTCGGTTATTCAGATACAATCGAGAATTATGGTATGCTGTTGTCACCGGTTCTCACAGCCAGAACGTTGGTGATCGGTTTCGTACTTACATGGGTAGTCTATGAGATTTCCCTTCTTCTCCAGAAGAAAAAAATCTCAAGGATTGACATGGTGGAAGCTTTGAAGGAAAATAACAGAAACAAGTAGATTTCTTCAGAAGTTTTTTGGGAGGATACAGATGGCAAAACGGGTATTTACGGAGGAAGAACGGGCAGAGTATAGAGAGAAAATGCTGGATGCAGGGTTTGATTTGTTGAAGCAGTATGGAATGACACATATGTCGGTTGCCAAGATCACCGAGGCAGCCGGCATCGGTGTAAGTACGTTTTATAATTTCTTCTCGTCGAAGGAAGAATATGTGTATGAGGTTCTGCAATACCGGAGAAGAAAGATTCCGGAGCTGATCCGGATTGCATTAAATGGCAAGGAAAAGGCTGGTCCGGCAGAGACGCGCACGTATCTGAAGATGATGATTGATGAGCGGTACAGTGTATTTCCAAGTCTGACACCGGAGGATGAGAAGCGGCTGCTGGAGATGCTTCCGGAACAGGTAAGACCGGATTTGCTGAAAGAGACCGAGACAAGTATTCAATTCTTCCGGCATATGGAAGGCATCCGACCGGATGTGAATATTCCGCTTGTGGCGAATCTGATCAAGGTCTATGTGCTTGCCGCAGAGGGAAAAGAGATGCTGCACCAGAAGGTGTACGAAGTGACGATGGATCGCATGCGGGATCTGATCTTGTATGAGATATTCGGAAGAACGGAATAAAGTTATGAAAAAGGAGCGATGAGCTCCTTTTTTTATGCCCTGAAAATAAGACTGACTTTTCCAGTTTCCCGGTTGTTATATATGAATGACAAAGGAATGAAAGGAAAGGTGCAGTATGAAGAAACAGGCAAGACACAAAAAGAAACAGAGCTACAAAGCGGTAGCGCGTGTACTCGTGACTTTGCTAATATTGATCACTGGTCTGATCGCATACTATTCAATCCGTGGTGGAGATCGCACATTGCTCATGGTATTTCATTCGGAAAAGCAGGTGGCAGATACTTCAGGCGCATGGAATCTAATTCTTGTTGATCGGGATCATTACATTCCTGCCAATTATCAGGTGGAACTGACCGAATTATCCAATGGGGAAAAGGTGGATTCAAGGATCTATCCGGAGCTACAGCAGATGTTTGATGATGCAAGAGCGGCGGGACTTGCGCTGTTTGTGCGGGAAGGGTATCGGACAACAAAGGAGCAGCAACAGATCATGGACGATCGAATCAAAGAATATGAAAATCAGGGCTGCTCGAAGAAAGAGGCGAAGAAGAAAGCGGAGGAGTATGTTGCGATTCCGGGGACGAGCGAGCATCAGTTAGGACTCAGTGTGGATATCAACGCGGATACATCCAAATGTTCATCGGATGCTGTCTATCAGTGGCTGGATGAAAATGCATATAAGTACGGATTTGTGAAACGCTATCCAGAAGATAAGACAGACATTACATCCATCAACAACGAACCGTGGCATTACCGGTATGTGGGAAAGGATGCAGCAAGAACGATGAAGCAGGAAAATCTGTGTCTGGAAGAATATCTGATAAAATATAAATAAAACTGACTTTTCTGACGCGTATGTTGTTATAGTAAGTGGGGATAGAAAAGAGGTGAGAGCGAGAATGGAGTCTACAAGCGATTTTCTGCTGGTGCACCGGGCGAGAGCCGGGGATGAGGAAGCATGTGAGAGACTGGTCAGGAAATATTATCCAAGCATTTATCAGTACTGTTTGCTGCATATATATGACACCTATGAAGCAGAGGATCTGACACAGGAAGTGTTTGCCAGAGCCTTTGCAAGCTTAGAACGATACAGGGAATATGGCAAAGTAAAAAATTATCTGTACACAATCGCCGGAAATGTAGTGAAAAATTATTATAAGAAGAAAAAGGATATTCCGTTAGATGAACTGCCGGAAGTGGAAACTGAAAACCGTGTGGAGACGGTTGATATCCGGCTGGATATCGAACAGGCAGTGCGGAAGCTGCCGGAGGAGCTACGGGAAGTTGCGATTCTGTCGTTCTTTCAGGAGCTGAAGCAGAGGGAAATCGCAGAACTGCTCCAGATCAAGCTCTCACTGGTGAAATACCGGATTGGACGGGCGAAGGAGCTTTTGATCAAAGAATTGGAGGTGGAAGAATGAAAGCTTACAGACAACGGATACAGGAATATAGAGATTTCGTACAGCAGACATGTATACGGGAAGAAGCGGGGGCATGCACGATAAAGGTGTGTCAGGATATTCTGACAGAACAGGCACTTCAGATGGAATCAAAGAAGACATCGTATTTTGAATTCTTATATGAGCAGTCACGGCTCATCAAAAAAAGATGGTGGGTACTGCAGGCGGGTGCACTTTTATATCTATGGATGTGGCTGAGCAACAATGCCAACGACATGAAAGAGACGATGAGACTTATGGGAATTTTTGCAACGATGTTTGTGATTCTGATCGTTCCTGAAATTTGGAAAAACCGGAGATATGGCGCGATTGAGGTGGAACAGGCATCGTATTATACGCTTCGCCGGATCTGTGCGGCGAGAGTCCTGTTGTTTGCAGCAGTGGACTTCTTGATTGTCATGATATTTTTGACGGTAGCATATCGGACAACGGCACTTACCCTGAACAATCTGGTTGTGAACTTCTTACTTCCGGTCAATGTGTCCTGTTGCATCTGCTTCCGCGTGTTGTACAGCCGGTGGGAACGGTCAGAATATGTTGCTGTGATGCTATGTCTGCTATGGGTGGCAGTCTGGACGATGATGGTTGTAAATGATGCGCTCTATCAGAGGATTGCATCTCCGGTCTGGAAAGCGATGCTGTTGCTGACATTTGTATATGTTGTGTATTGTGTTCGTAAGTCATTGACTTTCGATGAGAAAATGTTGGAGGATTACACCAATGAAATTAGAGTTTAAGCATGTAACAAAACGATATAGCGAGGTAGCCGCCGTCCGGGAAGTAAACTGTGTTATGGAACAGGGCATCTACGGATTGCTCGGAGTCAATGGCGCAGGGAAAACAACATTGATGCGGATGCTGTGTACGATCATCCAGCCATCGGAAGGAGAGATTCTATGGAATGGCAAGGAAATCTGGAAGCTTGGTAGTGCTTACCGGGAGGTACTTGGATATCTGCCACAGGAGTTTGGGTATTATCCCGATCTGAATGTGTATGATTATATGATGTACATTTCTTCGATAAAAGGACTAAAGCCGGCACTTGCCAACAGGAGAATAAAGCAGCTTTTGGAGCAAGTAGGTATGTGGAAGTTCAGAAAACGGAAGATGAAGCATCTGTCTGGCGGCATGGTTCGGCGCGTGGGGATCGCGCAGGCAATGGTGAACGATCCGAGGATTTTAGTGTTAGATGAGCCGACAGCAGGACTTGATCCGAACGAGCGGATACGGTTCCGCAACCTGATCAGTGAGCTGTCCGAGAATCGTCTTGTATTGTTATCTACCCATATCGTGTCGGACATTGAATACATTGCAAATGAAATCCTGCTGATGAAGGATGGAATGCTTTGCTATACAGGAACCGCGGAAGAATTGCTTGCATCCATGCAGGAACGTGTATGGCTGTGTCAGGTGCCGAGAAATATGGTCGAGAACTATATGCGGAAATATCTGGTCGGAAATATCAAAACATCCGAAAATGGTGCAGAGCTTCGGATCATATCGAAGGAGAAGCCGATGGCGGAAGCTGTGCTGACAGAGAAGAATCTGGAAGATGCATTTTTGCTTTATTTCGGGGAAAAATCGGAGGAACGATAGGATGCTTAAATTAGAGTTGAAACGGATTTTTTCAAAGAAGTTAAATGTGCTTGCCGTTGGACTGATGGTGATATTGGCAGCAGTGTTTAGTGGATTTGCTGCGACTAGCAACCGGTATGTGGATGCGCATGGAACGGTCAGCACAGGAATGCTGGCAACGAGAAAGCTTGTAGAAAATAAGAATGGGTATGCAGGGGCTCTGACGGAAGCAGAACTTACGAAGATTGTTGTACAGTATAAAGCGGTGATGGCACAATCCCAAGAGGAGCAGGATGCAAATTATGGGACACTATATCAGCCAATCGATGATATCCTAAATTTCATGATATCTGTGCTGACACCGGATGCGGGATACGATGAGACAGTTTTGGATTCGGTGACGGAGGATTCCGTACAGGATTTCTATACGTGGTATCGGGGAAATATGAAATGGATGGCAGATCAGTATGGAAAGACTCCTGAACAGAAAGATTATCTGGAGAAGAAATACAGTGAGATTATATTGCCGCTCCAATACGAATCCTATGGTGCATGGGATACGATGATCATGTATGCGGAGACATATTCGATCGTGCTGGCAATTCTGGTTGGATTTATCTGTGCAGGAATATTTGCAGATGATTTTCAGACAAAGGCGGATGCGGTATTTTTTGCTTCGAAGTATGGAAGATCCAAAGCAATTAAAAACAAGATACTGGCAGGCGTCGTTGCGACAACGATGATCTACTGGACAGGAATTGTCCTGTTAAGTGCAATCAGCTTTGGCATTATGGGAACCAGTGGCATGCATACACCGTACCAGATGTCGGAAGCATATAGCATCTACATCATGACATATGGACAATATTACGCACTGACAGTAGCATGCGGTTACATTGCAAGTCTGCTTGCAGCGTCTTTAGCCATGCTGGTAGCGGCGAAGATGCATACAATCAGTGTTGCTGTCTGCATTCCATTTTTTCTGTACTGCTTACTACCGTTTATTGGGCGGGTATTGTCCAGCTATACAAAGGTGTTCAACCTGATTCCGACGATCCTTACAAATGTGGAAGCAAGCGTCAGGGTGCCGTTGTTGTATCAGATTGGAACGCATGTGATCCGGCAGGTTCCACTTGTAATGGTGATGTATACCGTTCTTTCCATCGTGCTATTGCCGCTTATTTACCGGAGTTTCCGGCGATATGGGAGAGTGTAGTTGATTTTTATCAAATTACTCTGTATTGCAAGTGATAAGAGGATAAGCATGGGCTTTTCCGGAGATAAATGATGTGGCGGATTGATAAATTTTCGTTTGACATTTTCAAAATCAGCAAATATAATATTCAAACGAACGAGTAGCAAATCTGCGTAAATCCAGTTTTGCTGCTCGTTTTTATTTTTATATGCCATTAAAAAGTGTGTAGCTGATCAGCGTAAGTCCAACTTAGAATGATTAGTACACACTTTTTTTATGAGGAAAAAAGGAGGATTTAGAAAAATGGCAGAAAGTAACAAGATGAAGGATATGCCAGTGAATAAGCTCATGATCCGGATGGGTATTCCGATGATCTTATCCATGGCATTGCAGGCAGTCTATAATATTGTAGACAGTGCGTTTGTCGGAAATATGAAGGTGGGAAGCGAAGCTGCGCTGAACGCGTTAACGCTGGTGTTCCCGGTTCAGATGCTCATGGTAGCAGTCGCAATCGGCACCGGTGTTGGTACGAATGCACTTCTGGCGAGGACGCTTGGACAGGAGAATCCACAGAAAGCGGCGAAGGTGGCGGGAAACAGCTTATTCCTTGGAGTGATTATCTATGCAGTCTGTCTGTTGTTCGGCGTGTTTGGTGTGAAAGCATATATTTCATCACAGACCGGTGATCCGCAGGTCATCTCTATGGGAATTAGCTATCTGCGTATCTGCTGTGTGCTTTCGTTTGGAATTATTTTCTTTTCGTTATTTGAGAAGCTGCTGCAGGCAACGGGACGTTCTCTTTACTCTACGATCGGTCAGGTCGTAGGTGCTGTGGTAAATATCATTCTGGATCCGATCATGATCTATGGAATCGGACCGGTTCCGGAAATGGGAGTCGAGGGTGCCGCTTATGCAACGGTGATCGGACAGATTGCATCGGCAGTGCTATTATTCATCTTCCATAAGAAATTCAACAAGGAATTTGAACAAGGAATTACCTATATGAAACCGGATGGCACGATTATATGCGGGATATATTCCATCGGACTTCCGGCAATCATTGCACAGGCACTTATGTCGATCATGGTGTATGTGATGAACCTGATCCTGAAATTCAACGCAGCCGCCCAGACAGCCTATGGTCTCTTCTACAAAGTACAGCAGTTTGTGCTCTTCCTGGCATTTGGGCTTCGTGACGCAATCACACCGATCATTGCATTTGCTTATGGAAGAGGAAATAAGAAACGGATCAACGATGGAATCAGATATGGCCTGATGTATACAATTGTTTTGATGGCTGTCGGAATTTTGATTACGGAGCTTTTCCCGGAATCATTTGCCGGATTATTCAATGCAGGGCAGTCGAGAGAATATTTTATAGATGCGATGCGTATTATCTCGATCAGCTTCCTTTTCGCAGGCGTCAACGTCGCGTATCAGGGAATCTATCAGGCGTTAAACGGTGGTATCGAGTCGCTCGTGATTTCGCTGCTTCGGCAGCTTGTAATCATCCTTCCGCTCGCGGGTGTATTCTCCATCTTCGTTCGTAACGGGCAGATGGGTGTATCACTCATCTGGTGGGCATTCCCGATCACAGAGCTTCTTTCATGTCTGGTTGGCTATGTGCTTTTGAAGAGAATTAAGAAATACAGGGTTGGAGAGATAACGGACGTGAAAAAAGGGTAAAATTCTGGAAAAATAAAAAGTTACTCTCTTAACTTGATGTAGACGTAATTACATAGTATAGTTATGTCCAAATACCAATGACAGCTATTATAATTGGAGATATTTTTAATCGCGATGGAAGCAGATATTTTATTATGGATTCAAAATAATATACGAAATGATGTGTTGACTCCGATTTTCAAGTTTATTACGACACTTGGAAATGCGGGCGTGATCTGGATTGTCCTCTCTGTGGGATTGCTGATCCCGAAGAAGACAAGGCGCGTTGGCGCGTTGGCGTTAGTTTCTCTTCTCTTCTCAGCATTGATCGACAATGTGATCTTAAAGAATGTAGTCGCGCGGACAAGACCTTACGACGTGATCAAAGGACTCACCAGTCTGGTCGGTGCACAGAAGGATTATTCCTTTCCGTCCGGACATACCGGAAGTGCCTTTGCAGCGGCTGTGGTGATGTTCCTGGGATTGCCGAAGAAATGTGGGATACCGATTTTAGTCTTTGCCTGTCTGATGGGATTATCCCGGTTGTATGTCGGCGTGCATTATCCATCGGATGTGCTGGGCGGAGCATTGATTGGGACTGGCATCGCGCTGTTCACATATTGGTTCGGCACAGTCCGGATAGAACAAAAGGTATAAAACGAAAGAAGGAATAACGATGTGGATTGCATTTGCATTCGGCTCTGCGCTGTTCGCAGGACTGACTGCAATCTTAGCAAAATGTGGAATTAAGAATACAGATTCCAATGTCGCAACGGCGCTCCGGACAATTATAGTCCTGATCTTTTCATGGATTATGGTATTCGTTGTAGGAGCACAAAAAGGGTTTGCAGATATATCCGGGAAGACGTTACTTTTCCTGATCTTCTCCGGTCTGTCGACGGGCGCTTCGTGGCTTTGCTATTTTAAGGCACTGCAGCTTGGTGATGTGAATAAGGTAACACCGATTGATAAATCGAGCACGATTCTTACGATGCTTCTAGTATTTATCCTGTTACGGGAAGCATTGTCTCCACTCAAGGTGGCTGCGATGATTGCGATTGGTGTGGGAACATATCTTATGATTCAGAAGAAGGAAACCGAAGAAAAAAAACAGGATGGCAAATGGCTGATCTATGCGATTGGTTCCGCGGTATTCGCCAGTCTGACTTCGATCCTTGGAAAGGTTGGAATCCAGGATGTCAACTCGAATCTTGGAACGGCGATCCGGACGATTGTGGTACTCATCATGGCATGGGTGGTTGTGTTTGTGACCGGAAAGCAGCATACCGTAAAGCAGATCGACAAATCAAGCTGGATATTCTTAGTATTATCCGGAATTGCAACCGGTGCTTCGTGGCTTTGTTATTACCGGGCATTACAGACCGGACCGGCAAGCGTGGTTGTACCAATCGATAAGCTTAGTATCTTAGTTACGATTGCATTTTCCTATGTCGTATTTCATGAGAAATTAACGGCAAAGGCGGGTATCGGTCTAGTGTTGATTGTTGCCGGAACGCTGCTGTTGTTGCTCTGGCGAGCTTAATCTTCAGGATATGAAGAAGGCTGCCGAGTTCAGGGGAGTCCAAGACTTATTCTTGATAAAAAGGTAGAAGCTGTTTTCATGCGGGGTGAATAATCTGTCGGTTGCAGGTAGTTTGTCAGTTTAAATATTTTTTGCGATAGTCACTCGGCGACATGGAGACGTATTTCCGGAAAACACGGGAAAAATGCCCCGGGGAAGAAAAGCCGAGATCCAGACTGATGGCAGTCAAAGGTTTATCTGTGTAGCGGAGGAGATGTTTTGCCTCCTCTGTTTTCCGGTTAAGTATAAAATCTGTGAGCGTGATATTACTTTCTGCCTTAAAACGTTTTGAGAGATAAGATCTGCTCATATAAAATTCTTTTGCCATGGCTTCCACCGTAATCGTTTCTGACATATGATGGTCAATATAGTTTGCTACATCTGAAACAAGCTGTGATTTTGCCCCTGCTTCCTGTAACTGGTTTACACGCCTGGCAAAGTCTATGAGCATACGATAACGAAGATTGATAATCCTTGAATAATCATTTGATGATTCGCATTTCTGTATGTAGCTGTCACTCAGTGTGAATGCATCATCGGGATTCATGCCACCGTGGATAGCCGAACGTGAAACAAGCGTAGTTGTAGCGATAAAGGTATCCTTTAATTGACGAAGCTGATTGTCGGACATCGTACCAATCTTCAGAGCTGTAGATTTCTCAATCACTCCTGTTAAGGCCATATAATCGCCTTTTCGAACCATATTCATCACATTCTGTTCGAGATCATAAGTGTTATGGAGCACTATGCTTTGATTTGTTCCATTGGAGAAAAACATTTTAGCTTCATGCTTGTTCATTGATTCTATAAACTGCTTTTGTATGGCATCGTCAATGAAAACATCATGAAGGAAGCGTTTTTCATCGTTCAGTATATAATTTAAAAGACACAGAATCTGCATAAGACTTTCTAATGGTATATGGGTGATATCCTGCATGGCGATTATAAAATCATCGGTATCGTCTCCCGGTATGTCTAATTGCATGGCAAGATCCCGTAGTGTTGGCGTGGAGTTGGGAACCTGGCTTGACGGTCCGATTACAATTTTATAATTATCGGAATTAACAATGCCATAGTAACAAAAATGTGCAGTCATAAAATAACTGATCTGGTCAGTGATTTCTAAAATGTCCGCCTGGTAGATGGACACAGGATCCTTAATTAGATTGACCGTGGAGTAATAAAAAATAAGTGTATTGTTTTTATAAATACGTGTCGGAATCCCGAACACACTGCCGATTATAGTACCAATATAATTGTAATCAATGGATTGCATGGCGAGTTCCTCCTCATGAATATGACACAATTATACTATTGTGAACACATATGTGCAAGAAATACGAAAAAAATAGTGCTAAAATCCCCCCAGGATAAAAAATATAAGAAAGGAACCTATGAATTATGTACACAAAAAATACAAAAAAGAAAATTGAAAACATGCCATTACAGGAACGAATAGCCTATGGCTACAAAAAAGTAATTATTCTGATGCTTATTTCAGGGCTGCTTTCCATAATAGCGATAGGCGTATTGCTTGCCGGTCTTTTGAATTATGTGCAGAAAATCAATGCTTCAGACATAGCAGTGAAAATGTGCAGAGTGAATGTAAATGCTGCTGCAAGAAATATAAGGGAAATGGCATTGGATGACGATGAAGATTCTTATGATGACTATGAAAAGACAATAACAAAGCTGCTTGCAGATGTTGATGCCCAGCTAAAAATAATAAAAGAAACTGGTGTTGTCTCAGAAGAAAATTATACAGAATATGCTACAGCATTATCGGATTGGAAAGACATAAGCACATCCATTATAGAGGAAATACGACAGGGACAAAACCAAAAAGGCGTAGAGGATATCCTTACCCAATGTACACCTGCGCTGAACAAATTAGTAGATATTGCTTTGAAATTAGATGATATTACAGACATAGCCAGTGATAAGGCAGTCAGAAATACCGTATTATGTGCTATTTTCGGTGTTGCTTTTATTATATTCTTTATAAGTCTGGCGTGGATAAATTCAAGAAAAACCAGCAAAAAAGTACTTTCGAGCATTTTGGAGCCATTGCATGCCATCGAAGATGTTGCAAAGGAGCTGACAGAAGGAAACTTACACAGCATGTTGGAGTATCGTTCGGAAGATGAAATCGGACGATTGGCACATAGCATGCGTAAATCTATCCGGATCCTGGGCTCTTATGTAGATGATATAGACCGCGCAATGAAGCTGTTTTCAGAGGGGAATTTTGATGTGCAGCCGAATGTGGAGTGGAAGGGAGATTTTGTTGGAATCCTGAATTCCTTTATGGCATTTGAAGAAAGTATGGCGGCTATGGTAAAGGGAATACAGACGGTTTCGGATCAAGTGTCTGGTGGTGCAGAACAGGTGTCATCCGGGGCAACTGAGCTGGCAGATGGAGCAACGAACCAGGCAGCAGCGGTAGAGGAACTGACGGCAACGGTAGAGAATGTTTCGGAACAGGTTCAACAAAACTCACAGGCTGCAAGTAAGATAAGTACAAAGGTAGTGGCACTTGGAGACGATATTTTGGAAAACAATGCCAAGATGCGTGAGATGGTAAAGTCTATGCTTGAAATTAAAGACGCATCCATACAGATAGAAAAAATTATTGAAACCATTAATGATATTGCATCACAGACAAATCTTCTTGCATTAAATGCGTCTATTGAGGCAGCGAGAGCCGGAGAAGCGGGGAAAGGATTTGCGGTTGTTGCCAATCAGGTAAACCAGCTTGCAGATCAGAGTGCACAGGCAGTAAAGGAATCGGCTGCTTTGATCAAAACATCCGTGAATGCGGTCGGAAAAGGGGTTTCATTTGCCGAGGAGACTGCACAGCAGCTGGAGATAATTGCACAAAACTCTAAGATTATTACCGGAGAGGTATCCGATATTGCGGATACGCTTGCAAATCAGACAGTTGAAATACAGCAGATCAATGAAGGAATAGAGCAGATCAATGATGTTGTACAGAGTAATTCTGCAACGTCGGAAGAGTGCGCTGCGGCGAGCATGGAGATGAACGACGAGGCAGATCATTTACGTAATATGATACAGGAAATCAAAGTGGCTGAATTTAATAAATAGGCAGAAGCATGAGTAATATTATATTTAAAGGATAGTTATGCTATGGAAGAATATAAAGACGGAATGCTTTCAAACGTTGATTTTAATTATATAATAGAAATAATCGAAGCATCTAGCCATTCCTTTTGTTTCGTGATAGAATAAGACATTCAATGAAATCGGAGGAATAGATATGAGTAACGAAAGCAAACGCTGCAAGGTGCACTATACAGGAACATTCAATGATGGAACAAAGTTTGATTCATCTTATGATCGCGGCGAGCCACTCGAGTTTGTATGTGGTGCAGGCATGATGATCAAAGGATTTGATGAAGCGGTGAAGAATATGAATATCGGCGAGATCGTCGATGTACATCTGATGCCGGAAGAAGCTTACGGTATGCCGGATCCGGCAAATGTCATCACAGTTGCATTTGAGGATATGCCTGGTTCTGAGAACCTGGAAATTGGCAATCAGGTTTATCTGACAACTCCATACGGACAGCAGTTCCCGGTGAAGGTCGTGGATAAAGACAAGGAGACAATCACCTTTGATGCCAACCATGAGATGGCAGGTAAGGAACTGAATTTCAAGATTGAACTGCTTTCTGCAGAATAAAGATCATAAAAAGCGTGGACACGAAATGTGTCCACGCTTTTTTAATGAAATTACGGGAAAGATGACGCAAAACGATTGAAAAAGGACGGAAAATATGTTACTGTCATCTCGTTCGCTTTTGCGGTTATTGTGTGGTCTGATTCGATAGCAGCGTGATATTTACGATGCCGCTATGTATAGTTGCAAAAGGAAACGACTATGGAAACAAATATGGAAAGGGTAGAGGGTAGGTTACATGAATAGAAAACATCCAGAGAAGCGGGGGGCTTTTTCCGGCAAGCTTGGCTATGTGCTGTCGGCGGCGGGCGCGTCGGTCGGCCTTGGAAATATATGGAGATTTCCGTATCTGGCTGCAAAATATGGCGGAGGTATCTTCCTGCTTGTCTATATTGTGTTAGCACTGACGTTTGGATATACGATGATCGTTGCGGAGTCCGCGCTCGGACGTATGACGCAGAAAAGTCCGGTTGGTGCGTTTCGGTTCTTTGGTAAGAAGAAATGGATATCCTTCGGCGGCTGGATTAATGCAATTATCCCGATTCTGATCGTACCATATTATTCGGTCATTGGCGGCTGGGTAATCAAATACTTGGCAGAGTATATTCGTGGAAATGGGGCAAAGCTTGCAGAGGATGGATATTTCGGATCATTTATCTCAAACGGTGTTTCAACGGAGCTTTGTTTTGTCATTTTCTGTCTTGTGACACTTGTAATCATTTATGCCGGTGTACAAAACGGAATCGAACGTGTATCTAAGATGATGATGCCGGTTCTTGTTGTACTTTCCGTGGTGATTGCCATTTATTCGGTGACAAGACCGGGAGCCATTGCGGGTGTAAAATATTTCCTGGTTCCGAATGTAAAGAACTTTTCGTGGATGACAGTCGTAACTGCGATGGGGCAGATGTTTTATTCGCTGTCGATTGCCATGGGTATCCTGATCACATTTGGTTCCTATATGAAGAAGGATACGTCCATCGAGGATGCGACGAGAAATGTAGAAGTGTTTGATACAGCGATTGCAATCATGGCAGGACTTATGATTATTCCGGCAGTGTTTGCATTTTCCGGCGGAGATCCGGATACGTTGCAGGCAGGCCCTTCGCTCATGTTTATCACGATTCCGAAGGTGTTTGCGAATATGGGACTTGGAACAGGCGTCGGGATTTTGTTCTTCCTGCTTGTGTTATTTGCTGCACTTACAAGCTCAATTGCCCTGACGGAAAGTGCTGTTGCGACATTTGAGGATGAGCTTGGCTGGGGACGGAAGAAATCAACGGTTGTGATCGGATTGATTATGATTGGACTCGGAACGTTATCAAGTCTTGGATATGGACCGCTAGGATTTGTGAAGATCCTCGGAATGCAGTTTTTGGATCTGTTTGATTTCCTGACAAATTCCGTGATGATGCCGATTGCAGCATTTGTGACAAGCCTGCTTGTATCACGCGTTGTCGGAATTGATAAGATCGAAGAGGAAATCCGCCATGGAGAAAGTAAGTTCCGGAGAAAGAAGATATTCGTCGTGATGATAAAATATCTGTGCCCGATCTTCGCACTGATTATTCTGCTTAGTTCCGTGGCGAATGCATTTGGCTGGATATCCATGTGATAAAAAGATTCGGAAGCAGTATGGGGAAATAACTGCTTGTAAGTGACGAATCTGATATAAATATTAATAAAGGAGAAAATGTATGAGAAGGAAGAGTAAAGCAATTGTGGCATTTTTTGTTGCAGCAGCATTGGGACTTATGTGCTGTGGCTGTGGGAAGGAGGAGCCGTCAACGGTGGACACGGAATTGCCGAAGCTCATAATCGGCAGCGATAATTATCCTCCGTTTAATTATGAGGACTCAGATGGCAACCCGACAGGAATTGATGTGGAACTGGCGAAGGAAGCCTGCCGCCGTATGGGATATGAAGCGGTATTTGAGTACATTAATTGGGAAGATAAAAAAACGCTTGTGGATAGTGGGGAGATTGACTGTATCTGGGGCAGCTTCTCGATCACCGGACGCGAAGATACCTATAACTGGACGGATCCCTACATGGTGAGCCGGCAGGTGGTCGCTGTCAATGCGGATAGTGATATCTATACATTTGCAGATCTGGATGGAAAGAAGGTTGCCGTGCAGTCGACGACAAAACCGGAGGAGCTGTTTGAAAGCCGGGAGGATCCTCGGATTCCTGAGCTTGGAGATCTGTATGCGTTACAGGACAGGGAATTGCTGTATCCGATTCTTGAGAAAGGATATGTGGATGCGATAGCTGCACATGAGACAGCAATCACGCAGAGCATGAAAGACTATGGATTGGAGTATCGGCTGTTGGATGAGCCTCTTCTTACCGTTGGATTAGGCGTTGCATTTTCCAAGCAGGATGACCGGGGAATTGAACAGAAATTATCAAACGTATTTGCCGGGATGCGGGAAGATGGCACGCTGGAGAAAATCATAGGCAGACATCTGGAACATCCGGAGACATATTTATGGGATGGTACGTATGATTGATAGCCAGAGGTGATCTTGGATGGAACCAAAACAGGAGCATAAATTGATATCCCATGCAGATATCCTGCTGATCGTCGGAATTCTGATTCTGGCGGTGGCAGGACTTTTTGCGTGGAAGAAGCTGGAAACGCCCGGAGCGTACGTTGATATCATGATCGATGGTGATTCTATGAAGATATTGCGGCTTGATCAAGATGCAAGCTATGAGGTAAAGCAGCAGGTGGGTGTTAATACGGTTGTTGTGCAGGATGGCAGTGTGACTGTGCAAGATGCAGACTGTCCGGATAAGATCTGTGAGAAGCACCGGGCAATCAACCGGACTGGAGAGACGATTATCTGTCTGCCACATAAGCTGGTTGTAGAAATTAAAGATTAAGTGACCATTGAAAAATGAACATGTCAAACAGTATGGGGAGAAACTATACATGCAGGAAAAACAGCTGCAATTAAATAAAAATCATAAGATCGCGCTCTGCGGCGTGCTGATTGCGCTTGCCATGATCTTATCGTATCTGGAGAGTCTGGTGCCAATCCATATGGCGGTACCCGGGGTGAAGCTTGGTCTTGCCAATCTGGTTACAATCATCGCACTGCAGAGACTGGATCTGAAGTCGACGATTGTAATCTCGGTCGGACGTATCATCCTGTCGAACGTTCTGTTCGGAAATATGGCGGTTCTTCTGTATAGTCTGGCCGGTGCGGCATGCAGCATCCTGATCATGACGGTGCTTAAAAAATGTCGGGTGTTCGGGCTTGTAGGAATCAGCGTCGCAGGCGCAGTCTTCCACAATCTGGGACAGATACTGGTCGCAGTCTGCGTGATGGAGAATGTCCGTATCTTTTATTATATGCTTGTCCTTTTGATTACCGGAACTATTGCAGGCGTGGCAATCGGATTGCTTGCTTCGTTTCTATTAAAAAATATAAGAATATAGTCACAAAAGTTGTGAAATTACGGACACATTTGTTGATAAAAATCCTCACTTGTATTAGAATGGTAGTAAATATTTTTTAGAGTGGGGTCAGTACGATGAAACTAACTTTTAAAGGAGGCATCCATCCATACGAAGGGAAAGAACTTACGATGGATAAGGATGTAATTGAATATGTCCCTAAGGGAGATATGGTATATCCACTGAGTCAGCATATCGGTGCACCTGCGAAGGCGGTTGTCAAAAAGGGTGACCGTGTTTTGGTAGGGCAGCTGATTGCAGAAGCCGGTGGATTTGTTTCTGCAAACATTCATTCTTCTGTATCCGGAACAGTCAAGACCGTGGAACCTAGACTGACTGCATCCGGTTCTAAGGTCAATTCGATTGTGATCGAAAATGACAATCAGTTTGAAGAAATTGAATATGTGAAAAATGACAAACCGCTTGCGGAGCTTAACAGGGAGGAAATCCTTGAAGCAATCAAGAACGCAGGTGTTGTCGGTATGGGTGGCGCCGGATTCCCGACGAATGTCAAGCTCTCACCGAAGAATGCTGACGAGATCGATTACATTATCGTGAATGCATCCGAGTGTGAGCCATATCTGACATCGGATTATCGTCGTCTGCTTGATGAGACGGACAAGGTGATCGAGGGCTTGCGTCTTGCACTTGCAATCTTCCCGAAAGCAAAGGGAATCATCGCGGTCGAGGATAACAAGCCAAAGGCAATCCGGAAGTTGAAGGAAGTGCTTGGAAATGATCCGGACATCAAGGTTAATTCCATGAAGACCAAGTATCCGGAGGGAGCAGAACGCCAGCTCATCTATGCGAATACCGGACGCTATATCAATTCGAAGATGCTTCCGGCAGATGCCGGCTGTATCGTACATAATGTAGACACGGTGTATTCTATCTGTGAAGCTGTACGGCAGGGCAAACCATTGATTCAGAGATTGGTGACTGTGACCGGTGATGCGATCACAGAACCATGCAACTATCTTGTACGGACGGGTACAAGCTTTGCAGAGCTGATCGAGGCAGCAGGTGGATTCCTGCAGGATCCGGAGAAGATCATTGCCGGTGGCCCGATGATGGGAAAAGCAATCTACGATCTGAATATTCCGGTTACAAAGTCCTCATCGGCAATTCTATGTATGACGAAGGATGAGGTCTCGGAATATGAGCCGAGTAACTGTATCCGTTGCGGCAGATGTGTGGAGGTTTGTCCGGGCAGAGTGATGCCGAACAAGCTTGCGACACTGGCAGAACAAGGCGATCTGGAGGAGTTCCAGAAGTTAAATGGTATGGAATGCTGTGAGTGTGGCTGTTGTTCGTATGTATGTCCGGCGAAGCGCCATCTGACACAGACGATTGCAGGCACAAGAAAAGCCATCTTGGCGAATCGCAAGAAATAGGAGGTGCGAGAAAGTGGAACAGGAAAATTTGAAATTAAAGGTCTCTGCTTCCCCGCATGTGAGAAGCAAGGCAACGACATCGGATATCATGTTCGATGTTGTGATTGCGTTAGTTCCGGCAACGGCATTCGGTCTGTACATATTTGGCTGGTATGCGGCATTGCTGGTTGCAGTCTGTATCGGAAGCTGTGTTGGGTTTGAAGCATTATATCAGAAGTGTATGGGCAAGAAGGTAACGGTTGGAGATTTCTCCGCCGTGGTAACCGGATTGCTGCTTGCGCTGAATCTGCCACCAAACCTTCCAATCTGGATGGCGGTTGCAGGCTCCGCATTTGCAATCATTATCGTAAAGCAGCTTTTTGGCGGACTGGGACAGAATTTTATGAACCCGGCACTTGGAGCGAGATGCTTCCTGCTGCTGTCGTTCTCCCGCTATATGACAAACTTTGTATATGATGGTGTGGCAACTGCAACACCACTTGCGACACTGAGGCTTACCGGCATGGTGAACTTAAGAAGTATGTTCCTTGGATATACCGCAGGAACGATCGGAGAGACATCCGTGGTTGCACTGCTGATCGGTGCGGTCTATCTGCTTTGCAAGAAGGTGATCAGCCCGAAGATTCCGTTGATCTATATCGGAACATTTACAATCGCAGTTGCAATCTATGCTGTGACACAGGATTACAATGTTCCTGTTTATGTGGCTGCACATCTGTGTGGTGGCGGACTGATGCTTGGTGCATGGTTCATGGCAACGGATTATGTGACAAGTCCGATTACTTCCTCCGGAAAGGTAATTTACGCAATCGGACTTGGACTTTTGACATTTGTACTTCGTATCTTTGGCAGCAGTACCGAGGGTGTATCCTATTCAATCATCATCATGAACCTGTTAGTCCCTCTGATCGAGCGTGCAACCGTACCGAAGGCATTTGGTGAGGGTGCGGAAATCAAGGATAAGAAGCAGGCGAAGCTTGCCGTGAAGGAAGCGAAGAAGGAAGCAAAGAAAGCTGCGAAGACAGAGGATACTTCGGACGGTGATGACAAGGAACCAAAGAAGAAAGACAAGATGGATGTCAAGGGCATCGTGGTTGCAATCGTTGCAATCTGTGTGATCACAGTTGTGATGGGTGCAGCACTTGGAGGTGTCTACAGTGTGACGAAGGATCCGATCGAGAAGGCACAGGAACAGGCAAAGAACGATGCCTATGCGGAGGTGCTTCCGGAAGCAACACGTATTATGAGCGTGGAAGAGGATGGCAATGTTGTAAAGCAGATCAATCCACTCCTTGAATCGTATGGATTTGAGGATGTTCATATCGATGATATCTGCGTCGGCGGTGATGATGAGAAGAATGAACTGGTTGGTTATGTAATTCTCATTACAAGTACGGCAGGATATGGCGGAGATATCCAGATGGCAATCGGAATCAATACCGAGTATCAGATCACAGGTATTTCCTTCCTGGCTTTGAACGAGACAGCAGGCCTTGGTATGGAAGCAGATACGGATGAATTTAAATCACAGTTTATTGGTAAGCAGGTAAATAAGTTTGAGTATACAAAGACTGGTTCGACAAAGGACAGTGAAATCGATGCATTGTCCGGTGCGACGATTACCACATCGGCAGTGACAAATGCAGTCAATGCGGCACTTCGTACAATTCGATTCCTGACAACAGGAGGTGCACAGTAATATGGGAAAGATAGCAGAACGTTTAAAGAATGGTATTATCACCGAGAACCCGACCTTTGTCCAGATGCTTGGAATGTGCCCGACACTTGCGGTTACATCCTCAGCAATTAACGGACTTGGCATGGGACTTACAACGATGGTAATCCTGACGATGAGCAACTTCATGATCTCCCTGCTCCGGAAACTGATTCCGGACAAGGTGCGTATTCCGGCATACATCGTTATCATTGCTTCGTTTGTAACAATCGTACAGTTTGTATTGCAGGCATATATTCCAAGCCTGAATGACAGTCTGGGAATCTTCATTCCACTGATCGTTGTAAACTGTATCATCTTAGGTAGAGCGGAAAGCTATGCATCAAAGAATCCGGTAATACCATCAATCTTTGATGGTATTGGTATGGGACTTGGATTTACAGTCGGACTTACGACAATCGGTATCATCCGTGAGATCCTTGGTTCCGGCAGTATCTTCGGATTCGGCTTTGTAAAGGCTGTTGAGAATTTTGCTGAGAGTCATGCAAGTGAGAAGGTATTCCAGATCTTATCCGATCAGGGATTGTTCCAGCCGGCAAGTATTTTTGTATCGGCACCGGGGGCATTCCTTGTACTGGCATTTATCATTGCATTTATCAACCGTCGTCATATCAAGAAGGCAAAGAAGACGGGCGGGAAGGCAGAGACATGCAGACTGGCAGATTGTGCAAGCTGTGCAAATGCCATGTGTGCAGGCAAAGGAAAGGAGGAGTAGGATATGAATATTATTTTATTAGCGATATCCGCTGCTCTTGTGAATAACGTTATCCTGAGCCAGTTCATGGGTATCTGTCCGTTTTTAGGAGTATCAAAGAAGGTAAGCACCGCAGCCGGTATGGGTGGTGCGGTTATCTTCGTTATGACGATTGCTTCGGCAGTGACAAGTGTGATTTATCATTTCGTGCTTGTGCCGCTTAAACTATCGTATCTGAACACGATCGTGTTTATCTTAGTCATTGCAGCACTGGTACAGTTTGTGGAGATGTTCTTAAAGAAGACGATTCCATCGCTGTATGAGGCGCTCGGTGTATACCTGCCACTGATCACAACGAACTGTGCTGTGCTTGGTATCGCACTGAAGAATGTGCAGGATGGATTAAACATCGGGGAATCTATCATCAACGGTATGTTCTCCGCAGTCGGATTTGCAATTGCAATCATCGTAATGGCAGGTATCCGGGAGAAGATTGATAAAAACGATATACCGGAAAGCTTCAAAGGAGCGCCGATCGTGCTGATCACAGCCGGTCTTATGGCAATCGCTTTCCTTGGACTGAATGGTTTGATTTAGAGGAGGCGAAGAAATGGGAGCATCGATTTTGTACGCGGCTGCGGTCATCGGAATTGTCGGAATTTTAGCGGGAATCCTCCTGGGCGTGGCAAGCGAGAAATTTAAAGTAAAAGTAGACGAGAAAGAAATCAAAGTGCGTGAGGCGTTGCCTGGCAACAACTGTGGAGGTTGTGGATACCCGGGCTGTGACGGCCTTGCGGCAGCGATTGCGAAGGGCGAAGCGAAGCCGGATGCCTGTCCGGTCGGTGGCGAAGCCGTAGCGAAGAAAATCGTAGAGATTGTCGGTGGGGAAATCGATAGTGTCAGACATGTGGCACATGTGAAATGTGCCGGGACGTGTGAGAAGGCAAAGGACGCTTACGATTATGTAGGCCCGGAGGACTGTCAGATTGCAGCCAATGCACCGGGCGGCGGACCAAAGGGATGCAGCTTCGGATGTCTCGGTTATGGTTCATGTAAGCGTGCCTGTCAGTTTGATGCGATTTCCATCGTAGATGGTGTGGCAGTCGTGGACAAGGAAAAATGTAAGTCGTGTGGACAGTGTGTACTTGCCTGTCCGAGACATATCATCGAGATGGTACCGGAAGATGCCGGTGCCATTGTCGAGTGCAACTCGAAGGAATTCGGTAAAGATGTGAAGGCGGTCTGCGGCGCAGGCTGTATCGGCTGTGGTCTGTGCCAGAGAAACTGTCCACAGGGCGCAATCACAGTGAAGGATCATCTTGCGGTTGTCGACTACGAGAAATGTACCGGCTGCGGCACCTGCAAGGAAAAATGCCCGGTAAAGATTATTAAGTAGGAATAATTGGATATTACGAGAGGGAAGATATGGAAAGAGATTACGTTATTATCACGGATTCATCGAATGACCTGCCTGTCGGTTATGCCGAGGAACATGGCGTTGTGATCATTCCGATCAGCTTTGAGATCGGGGATGAAGTATTCGATGGAAGAGAAAAGACACTGACAAATAAAGAATTCTATGATCGTATGCGTGCGGGACAGGGAACAAAGACGGCAGCCCCGAACATCAACGATATCGAAGAGGAGTTTGAGAAGGCCTTAGCTTCAGGAAAAGACGTATTATTCACCTGCCTTTCATCCGGTATCAGCAGTACGATCAATAATGCATTTATATGCAGGGAAGAGATGCAGGAGAAATACCCGGATGCGGATATCTGTGTATTTGATTCAATCTGTGCCTGCGGTGGACATGGTATGCTGATCTATCATGCGATCGAGAACAAGAAGAAGGGCATGTCAGCAAAGGAAAATATGCAGGCACTTGAAGAGCTGAAGCATCATATCGTGCACAAATTTACGGTGGACGATCTGACTTATCTGCAGCGTGGTGGACGTATCTCTAAGACTGCTGCGATGATCGGTGGCATGATTCAGTTAAAACCGGTATTGCATGTGGATACAGAGGGCAGACTTGCTGCAGAGAGCAAGGTGCGTGGACGCAGGAAGGCGTTAAACCAGCTCGTGTCCGAGATGGAAAGCTGCGTGGGAAGTTACGCAGATAAACAGGAGATGGTATTGATCTGTCATGCAGATTGCCTGGAAGACGCAGAATATGTTCAGGCGAAGGTAGAGGAACAATTCCATCCGGATAAGATTATAATCAGTGAGGTTGGACCGATTATCGGAGCGCATGTAGGACCAGGGACGATGACATTGTTCTTTTTGGGTGACAAGCGGTAATCCGGTGCATATACTAACTACAAAAAGCGAAGGTATGCGATGCGCTTTTTGGAATTGAAAGAAAAAGAAGTTATAAACTGTAAGGACTGTAGCCGGCTTGGCTATGTTGCTGATGTCGAATTTGACTGTGAGACAGGGAAGATACTTGCAATCATCGTTCCGGGACCGGGTAAATTATTTTCCTGCTTCGGGTCGGGAACAGAATATTATATCAGGTATTGTAATATTGTCCGGATCGGACCGGACATAGTGCTTGTAGATATTGATGCCTGCGATATACATAAGCTTGGCGGAGAGAAGCATCGATAGGTAAACTACAGAAGTAAAAAGGATAGTGAGGTAGAAAGATATGAAGTGTCCGTTTTGCGGCGATGATAACACGCGTGTGATTGACTCAAGACCGGCAGATGATAATGAGGCAATCCGCAGAAGAAGACAGTGTGATGAATGTGGAAAACGTTTTACCACATATGAGAAAGTAGAGACGATTCCTTTGATCGTGATTAAGCGTGATAAGAATCGTGAAACATATGACCGTTCCAAGATTGAGTCAGGTGTTGTACGTTCCTGTCACAAACGTCCGGTATCCGTGGATCAGATCGAGGCCTGTGTCGATGAGATCGAGAACAAGATTTTCAATCTTGGCGTGCGGGAGATTGAAAGCGAGAAGATCGGGGAGATCGTGATGGATCAGATCCGTGATCTTGATCAGGTTGCTTATGTGCGTTTTGCGTCTGTTTACCGTCAGTTCAAGGATGCAGATACTTTTATGAGCGAACTGAAGAAGCTTTTGGATACAAAGTAAGCGAAACGGAAAGGGATGCTATGGACTATATCAAACTGATCGAGGGCGCAGAGGGCGAGATTGTCGAGAAAAAATCCCGCTTTATTGCACAGATTGCCCCGGTTGAGACAGAAGAAGAGGCGTATGCATTTATCGAGAAGATTAAGAAGAAGCATTACGATGCAAGGCATAACTGTTTTGCATTTTCGGTAGGGGCGGAAATGCCGCTGCTTCGATTTTCGGATGACGGTGAACCGCAGGGAACTGCGGGAAAGCCGATGTTAGAGCTGATTCAGAATTCCGGGATCCATGATATCTGTGTCGTTGTGACACGGTATTTCGGTGGTACGCTGCTTGGAACCGGTGGACTTGTCCGGGCATATACGCAGGCAACGAAAGAAGCGATGGAAGCGTGTACGACGAAGCGGATGCAGCAGTTGCTTCCGGTTTTCATCCGGACCAACTATACAGATATGGGGAAGATACAGTATATCCTGAATACAAGACAGGTTGCAATCGTAGACACGGAATTCGCTGAGGATGTGGTCTTTACGGTACATATTCCGGTAGGAGAGGCAAAAGCAGTCTTAAAAGAAATAACGGATGCGACAAATGCAAGAGCGCAGATCGAAGAACAGGACGAGATCTTTGGATGATCTCGTCCTGTTCTTCGTTGTATCATATTAATTTCATGTTTCAACAATCTGAAAATACGATATCATAGAATATAATTCACGAAGAAATACGCGATGGCAACCAGTAAAAGAACCGGAATCAGCTTGGCAAGTGTCCGGCTTTTTTTGATGAAGAAGGACAGCACAAGCGACAGAAGGTAAGCAGTCACGCTGACAAGTGTTATCTGCAGTAGTGTAGCAGTTCCATAGGTGATTCCGTTGCACAGCATACCAACCAGATAGATCGGAAGGATTGCTGCGCATAGTGTGGAGCATAAGATGCCGGATCTGCGTCGGCCGGAGAGCGCAAGGTAGATACCGCGTTCTTTATCCTGCAGGAAAAGCATCAGACCGAACAGAGAGGCGAAAAGCACAAGTATACAGGTACATTCGTAGACCGGAAGCTGGATGCGGTAGGTATTTCCCTTGTAATCGTAGGCACCGCTTGTGACAGATGACATACGGAAGATGGTATCACTGTCCATGTATTCCTGCATCCGGCTTTTCAATTCGTCGGATAAGGAAGCATCGCCGACGGTATCCACCAGAATCTGCGGAGATGCAGCCTTGAAGATCGACAGGAAGACTGTCTCACAGATCGCAGGCGAGAGCGTGCCTGCATTTGTCTCGTATTGCAGGAGCTTCGGAACGCCGGTGCCGGAGATATAGCCGCCGAAGAATTGCTCTGGTATAACGTATCCACATTCCGCATCCCCGGATTGGACATCTCTGATGACAGCATCGGAATCCTGCACATAATAAAACTGGTACAAAGAGGTGGATGCGTCAAGTTCCTGCCGGAACTGCCCGGCATAGCTGCTCTGATCTTCCAGACAGACAGCGACCCGGATCTCAGTAGACTGGCTTTTGGCTGGAAGCAGCGAATAAATCGCCGTCAGAACAAGCAAAATCCCAAGCATACACCAATATAATTTTCGATGTAAAATTCGTTTACAGGCGACAATCAGTCGGTTCATAGTTGATAACTCCTAATTTATGAATAAAGTGCGTGACACAATAGCTGCATCACGTAAGTCCCAGGAAGATATGGCTGTATCTGCTGGATGACCTTCGGAAGCAGGGCATCCGGAAGAAGTCCGCCGCCGCAGTAGGCAAGCACCAGCACGATAAATAACAGACACATATTGGCTGAGAAGGTGTTTGTCGTAAAGGTCGCAATTCCGGCGATCAGCAGGGAGATCAGAAGCAGTGCCGGGATGGCAGTAAGCAGTCCGAATGGGTTTACATGCTTCATCCAGATGGAGATTCCGATATAGCACGGTACAAAAAGAATATACAACGCAAACAGTGTATGAATCGTATTGATCGCAAGGATATGTCCACGGTTCATATGATACAGCTTCATGCATTCCCGGATTCCATTTCCGGTTCCCTGCAGATACGGAATCAGAAGAAATGCCAGAAAACAGAGGCTTAGCAAAATGGCAAATGCTGCATAGTGCTGTGTGAGTGACACACTTCCGGCATTCTCCGCGTGTACAGTCTCCATATAATTGTTCTTGTTCATCACGCGGTCTAAGTAGACGAGGTTGACCCGGTTGGAGGAATCCCGCACCTGCTCCGGTGTGAACTCGTGGGCACGCGTGACGTCAAGCCCGCTGTAGATACCGGCCTGCGCAGTCCCGAGCATCCCGGCGTAGGACATAAACAGCTCATTGATGATATAAGAAGAGAGGGAGGTGTTGTCGTAGACAACGATATCAAGGGGAGGGTTCGTGCTATCCATAATACCGGAGAAGAACTGCTCCGGAACGATAATCAGATACAGAATCTCGTGGGAAGCAAGCCTGTCATATCCTTCTTCTATGCTGCTTACCTGCTGCAGGGAAACAGTATCCTGCATGCCCTCTAAATCCTGCAGCATGCCGATGCCAAGCTGGTTAAAATCAAGATTATCATCCGGAGGGAGATAGTACCCAATGGAGATAATTGAAAAGATGTTTTCCTTGTAGAGATGGCTGGAAAGGAAAAAACCCGCGGTGCCGGTCAGAATCAGTAATAGTGCAAAAGATACAAACATGGATGGCAGATAATGTATCAGCCGCTTGCAGTTGGCACGGATGAAATTAAAAAATATACGGCAGTGTGACATCCGGTTCTCCTTAATTTCTTAACAGGTTTATATAATTTGTACCTTCCGGTAACTTTGAGGCATCGAAAAGTGTACAATCTTTCAGAAGGTAGACACGGTTACAGAACTGAAAGACTGCCTCCTCGTGGGAAGCAATCAGAATGGAGTTGCCAAGGCTCAGATAATATCGTATGAACTGCATGGCATCCTGCTTAGCAGGCAGATCAAGTGCCGCAAATGGTTCGTCCATCAGTAAGAGTGCAGGTGAATCAAGCAGGGCGCAGGCGAGACTGAGCCGCTTCTTCATACCGCCGGACATGTTCCGGACCGGGGTATCCAGAAATGCCTGGATTCCTAGCTGTGCAAGCGGCGGTGACTGCAATGCCTGCAGGATTTCAGACTTGTGTTTATCTGTCCACATGCGCAGATTATCCAGCGGCTTTAATTCGTCGTAGAGTGGATTTTCCTGTGGCACATAGCCGATCCGGATATCTCGGGTGCCGGCGTATTTTTGCGCGATACAGGATAATAACGTAGATTTTCCTGAACCATTGATACCTAAGATACCGATGGCACATCCTTCCGGAATAGGGAAAGATACATCATTTAATATCTGTTTTTTTCCATATGATTTTGTGATATGCTCAACCTGAAACATAATAGCTCCTTTTTGATCCGGAGATGAACGGATACTGCCTGTCAATAAAATAGCAGTATACGTCCTTGTATTCGTGTTCTGAAATAAAGATAGCATTTTTAAGTAGAATATACAAGTGGAAAACCTGTATAAGTGGATTTTGTCTATGGACTTTATATTATAAATTTGCTATAATTTTAAATATATATGACATGGCGTGTATTTACGCGTAACGGAAAATTGTTAGAACGAAAGACATGGGGTACATACATTATGAATGGAACGAGATTAGCGAAGAAAAATGATCTGGCGATGAAGGTGATGGTTGCTTTTGCAATCGCGAAAATCGTAGTATTGATTATTAATCATAAGACACAGGAGGGATTTGTGCCGCTGCTGGTATTATTTGCATTGTTTGCGGTTGGAAATGTTGTGTTCCAGCTGATCAATGACCGCAGCGAGCTGATGAAATTCACATCCGTTACAGCATTTTCTGTATTGGTGCTTGTGTCAGCATTTGTATCAGGATCTGTGATGGATGCGCTTCCGATCTTTATTGCGATGGGGATGTGTATTATCTATATGGATACATTTCATATACGCGTAACCTGTGGTGCATCAACACTCGGTATTCTGGTTGAGACGATTATCCAGATCGTAAAGCATGGATTTGCTCCATCCGTTACATGGATCGAGATTCTGCTTCTGGCAGCTATTTTTACATTTGGTATTCTGATGGCATGCAGCATTACCCTGCGTGAGCAGGAGACCGATCGCCAGGAGATCGAGTACCATGTTGCATATCAGGAAGAAATCACAGAGAACATGGTAAAGGTTGTAGATAACGGAAATGCACATATTGAGCAGCTCCAGTCAAAGCTCGATAACTTTCAGGCGGCGACAGCGGAGGTTACCAAATCCGTGGATGCGATTTCAACCGGCGTTACAGACACCGCAGAGAATATGGAAGTATCGACAACGATGACACAGCAGATTCAGGAGATCATCGACAATCTGATCGATGTCAAGGACAATACTGTACAGTCAACGCACCGTGCAATCGAATCTGTAAAGTCCGGTCTGGGTATTATTGAAAGCCTGAAAGACAAATCGGATGACATCAATGTAGCCAATGAAGATGTAACCCGTGTATCGGAAGAACTCTGTGAGAAGATCCAGTCTGCAGAGGAAATTACACAGATTATCTATCAGATCTCCAGCCAGACAAACCTTCTTGCGTTAAATGCAAGTATCGAGGCAGCACGCGCAGGAGAGCAGGGGCGTGGATTTGCGGTTGTTGCAGATGAGATCCGTAAATTAGCGGATGATACAAGAAGCTCAATTGACAGTATCACACAGCTTCTGAAGGGGGTGACAGATCTTGCCAATCATACATCCGATCTGGTCCGCAGAAGTGTAGAGGCAGTATCGGAGCAGGCAAAATACATTGAGGCGGCAGATGGAAGTTTCCAGACTATTGCCGGGGCAGTGGAAGAATTGTCCGGTGATATGAAGCAGCTTGACAAGTTATCCGGGAATCTGGATGCATCGAATAATTCCATCATCGACGGACTGGCAAACCAGCAGGCAGCCAGTGAGGAGATTGCAGCAAATGCGCAGTCATCCGCGAATCTGTGTGAGACAAACTTGAATGAATTAAACGGTGTGATTGATGAGTTAAATGAGATTGCAAAGATTATCGGAAGTCTGCGCGCAGCGGATTTAGAAGAGATCAATAAGATGTTAGATGAGACGACCGTTCAGACTGTATCTCGTGATACAACCGATTATTCAGATTATTTTTCAGAGGATGATGGACAGGAAGCAGAGGCTCCTGCGAGTGCATCCGCAGAGGAGTCCGAATCCGAAGAGACAGAATCAGAGGAGACGGATTCAACGGAAGAGACAGAACTGGTGGAGACAGATCCAACCGAAGGTGTGTCGGAGGAAACCTGCGAAGATTCTGAGGATACACAGGCTGGGATAGATGAAGCATCTGAATCCTGGGAAGATGCAGAAGACAGCGGAGAAAACAGTGGAATAGAAGAAAACCGGGATGAAGAAGCAGAAGAAGATGAAGAGATAAGTGAAGATCCCGAACCGGAAGATGATACAGCATATGATGCGGAGACAGACGAAGAGGACTCTGATCAGGAATAATCAGTAGTCCTCCTCGATGACCTGAAAGTCAAGATAATCAAAATCAATGGATTCAATGAAATTATCCTGCGTGAACCGGGTTCTTGCATGACGGATAAAATCCTGCTGGTTTGATTTCAACCAGATAGGCTTTGCCAGATCAAAGGTGTAGCATAGCTCGTCAAGGGCGGCATACACCTTTTTTGTACGCGTCATGGTATAGTCCTCGATGCAGACGGTATGATCTTTGACGAGACGATTATCTTTCATTATTTTTCCCCAGATGCGAAACATAGTATCACCTGCCTTATAAAGTATAAGATACAAGATACAAGATATCTTAGTGTAAGCCACAGAGAATGAAACATTGCTCTGTGTGACACAATTATTATATAGGGCATGGGATAAAAAAACAAGCTAAGATAGCAAGCGATTTATAAATAAAGGAGCAATCATATGAGTTACAAATTGATTACCAAAGATGGAAGCGCCAAGCGTGGCGAATTTACGACACCGCATGGTGTAATCCAGACGCCGGTATTTATGAATGTCGGCACAGCGGCTGCAATCAAGGGTGCAGTTTCAACCGAGGATCTGCAGACAATCGGAACACAGGTGGAGCTGTCGAACACGTATCATCTGCATGTAAGACCGGGTGATGAGGTTGTGAAAAAGCTTGGCGGACTGCACAAGTTTATGGTGTGGGACAAGCCGATTCTGACAGATTCCGGCGGATTTCAGGTGTTCTCACTTGCAGGGCTCAGAAAGATTAAAGAAGAAGGTGTGACATTCCATTCGCATGTTGATGGACGTCTCATATTTATGGGACCGGAGGAGAGTATGCAGATTCAGTCAAACCTTGCATCTACGATTGCAATGGCATTCGATGAATGTGCACCGGCCAAGGCAGACCGTTCCTACATCCAGCCATCGGTAGATCGTACAACACGCTGGTTAGAGCGGTGCAAGCGGGAGATGCAGAGGCTGAATAGTCTCGAAGATACGATTAACAAGCAGCAGATGCTCTTCGGTATCAATCAGGGAGGCGTTATAGATGATATCCGTATCGAGCATGCGAAGCGGATTGCAGACATGGATTTAGACGGTTATGCAATCGGCGGACTGGCAGTTGGAGAGACACATGCGGAGATGTATCGGATTATTGAGTCGGTTATTCCGTATCTGCCGGAGAACAAGCCAACCTATCTGATGGGCGTTGGTACACCGGCGAATATACTGGAGGCTGTAGAGCGTGGGGTTGATTTCTTTGATTGTGTATATCCATCCCGGAATGGCAGACATGGTCATGTCTATACAAACCATGGTAAGCTGAATCTGTTCAATGCAAAATATGAACTGGATGAGCGTCCAATCGAGGAAGGCTGTGGATGCCCGGCGTGCAAGAAGTATTCGAGAGCTTATATCCGCCATCTGCTCAAAGCAAAGGAAATGCTTGGAATGAGATTTTGTGTCTTGCATAATTTATATTTTTATAATAATATGATGAGTGAGATTCGGGAGGCAATCGAGGAACATCGTTATAGTGAATATAAACGACAGAAATTAGAAGGCTTTCAAAATCAAGAATAAATAAAAGGAGTTTTAAGACATGTTATTAACATTACTGGAATCAACAGCAACAACAGCAAAACAGCCAGGTGGATTATTCTGGGTCATCTACATTGTAATCTTAGTCGGATTCATGTGGTTACTGATCATCCGTCCACAGAAGAAGCAGAAGAAGCAGATGGAAGATCTGCACAAGGCAATGGAACCGGGCGACAACATCATGACAACCGGTGGCTTCTATGGCACAATCCTCGATATCGTGGATGATACAACGGTTATCGTAGAGTTCGGTAACAACAAGAACTGCCGTATCCCGATGCATAAGAATGCAATCGCAGAGATTGAAAAAGCAGGTTCCGCAGTCGTAAAGGACGAGGACGAGGATACACCGGTAAAGGACGAGAAAAAGGAAGACAAGAAAGCAGATAAGAAGCTTGGAAAGACAAAGGAATAATCCTGTTTTGCCGCGGGAATTGCAGGCACTAGCCATGTTTGCATATTCTACAAAAAAAGACAAAAAAGGTGTAGACGAAATTATGACTTTGTGAGAAAATGTAGTTGATGGTGTTTTGTATGCAAGAAACATCTCTCTATAAAATTTTAATATTGAAAGGAGTTCCACAATGATTTACACGAAGGAAGTTGAAAACATGTGCCCAGTAGCCAAGGGCGCAAAGCATGAGCCAGCTCCTATTCCTGAAGAAGGAAAGTGGGTACACTCAAAGAAGATTGAAGATATCTCTGGTTTTACACATGGTGTAGGCTGGTGTGCACCACAGCAGGGTGCTTGTAAACTTTCACTGAACGTTAAGGATGGCGTAATTGAAGAGGCTTTGGTTGAGACAATCGGTTGTTCCGGTATGACACATTCTGCAGCTATGGCAGCAGAGATTCTGCAGGGTAAGACAATCCTTGAGGCTCTGAACACAGACCTTGTATGTGATGCTATCAATACAGCTATGAGAGAGCTGTTCCTTCAGATTGTTTATGGTCGTACACAGAGTGCTTTCTCTGATGACGGTCTTGCAGTTGGAGCAGGTCTTGAGGATCTTGGTAAGGGCCTTCGTTCTCAGGTTGGTACAATGTACGCAACTAAGGAGAAGGGTGTTCGTTACCTTGAGATGGCTGAGGGCTATGTAACAGGTATCGCACTTGATGCAGACAACGAGGTAATCGGATACCAGTTCGTTTCTCTTGGAAAGATGACAGACTTCATTAAGAAGGGTGATGATCCAAACACAGCATGGGAGAAGGCAAAGGGTCAGTATGGCCGTGTTGCTGATGCAGTGAAGATTATCGATCCTAGACAGGAATAAGAGGAAAGGAGAAACGACAATGGCTTTATTTGAATCATATGAAAGAAGAATTGACCAGATTAACGCTGTATTGAACAGCTATGGTATCAGCTCTATCGAAGAAGCTGAGAAGATTACAAAGGACGCTGGACTTGATGTTTACGATCAGGTTAAGAAGATTCAGCCAATTTGTTTTGAGAATGCTTGCTGGGCTTACACAGTTGGTGCAGCAATCGCAATTAAGAAGGGTTGCAGAAGAGCAGCAGATGCTGCAGCAGCAATCGGTGAAGGACTTCAGTCTTTCTGTATCCCGGGTTCTGTTGCTGATCACCGTAAGGTAGGTCTTGGACATGGTAACCTTGGTAAGATGCTCCTTGAGGAAGAGACAGAGTGCTTCTGTTTCCTTGCAGGACATGAGTCATTCGCAGCTGCTGAGGGTGCAATCGGTATCGCAGAGAAGGCTAACAAGGTACGTCAGAAGCCACTTCGTGTTATCTTGAATGGTCTTGGTAAGGATGCAGCTCAGATTATCTCACGTATCAATGGATTTACATTTGTTGAGACAAAGTACGATTATAAGGCAGCTAAGCTGAACGTAGTATATGAGAAGCCATACTCAACAGGTCTTCGTGCAACTGTTAAGTGTTATGGTGCTGATGATGTTCAGGAAGGTGTTGCAATCATGCATCATGAGAATGTTGGTGTATCTATCACAGGTAACTCAACAAACCCAACACGTTTCCAGCATCCGGTAGCAGGTACATACAAGAAGGAATGTATCGAGCAGGGTAAGAAGTACTTCTCCGTAGCATCTGGTGGTGGTACAGGTCGTACACTTCACCCAGATAACATGGCAGCAGGTCCTGCTTCTTATGGTATGACAGATACTATGGGACGTATGCACAGTGATGCACAGTTCGCAGGTTCTTCATCTGTACCAGCTCACGTAGAGATGATGGGTCTGATCGGTATGGGTAACAACCCTATGGTTGGTGCTACTGTTGCAGTTGCAGTTTCCGTAGAGGAAGCAGCAAAGGCTGGTAAATTCTAGATAGAGAGCAATGCAAAAAAATACAGCATGGCGTGCAAGTTTACTTGCATACAGCCATGCTGTTATTTTTTTATAGTGCGAACGCACGTGACTGAGTTGGAGCGAAGCGGAAACGAAGTCGCATTGCGAACGAGGTATATAGTATGAATGCCCGAGACCGGGTGCATGCGAAGCATGCGCCGGTTCACGGCTCATTGTTGGAGCGAAGCGGAAACTAATCTAGCAAATATCCGGAAATCAAGGTTGAAATCATATCCATGACAGAAGAAAATTACACATTGTTATTTCCATATATATATGATAGTGTTAATATGAATGAAAGAATTTTGCAACAATCCTTTGTATATTTGGGAGGAGGAAAAATATGTCATTAAAGTTAAAAGATGAGGATTCCGCAAAACGCATGAAAGACCTGCAGGAAGAATTAAAAGATCCTTCACTGGGGGAGTTCAGCGATTTAGAACAGGATCCATATGTGATTGAAACAACGAGGACAACTCCGATTGAGAAGATTGTTTATCAACCGGATGGAAAGCTTTCATCTTCATCGGGTAGAAATCCATACATTATGTCCGAGGATGAACAAGCAGAGCTTTTTGGAGAAGATTTAGGAGACAAAGAAATAAGAAAAAAGTCTGTCCGTAAGGACGTGATGATAGTTATGTTTGTCGGACTGGCTTTGCTGTTTGCAGGACTTGCGGCATATGTACATAATGATCTGTTTTTAAGAAAAGCTGAGACCGTACCAGGTATTGTAACAGAAAAACGTATGCATAGAAATCATGCAAGCTGCACCATCTTTGTGGATTATGAAGTAGATGGAAAAACATATAATGAGATATATGTGGGTGATGGATATAATATGCAGATAGGGCAGATGGTAACGGTATATTATGATCCGGAGAAACCAACCAAAATAACGGATGGAAGGAAAATCCCGACATGGTCTGTCTATCTTGTTATAATAGGAGGGGCTTTCTTCCTGGTTGGCGGCTATCTTGTATTTTGGATGAACCAGAATCCTGACAAGGGAATTGAGATTTATAACAGGATATTCAAGAAGCGTGACAAATAAACATGTGAGTAATAGAAGAAGTTTTGTAAAACATTAAACTATAAGTACATAGATAATTTAAGCCCTCCCCGATATAATATAGTATTATATACAAAGGGAGGGCTTAGTTATGCCAGTACACGATGAATTGGGACTTCGGATGAAGAACTATTATGAACAGATACCAAAGACAAGATTAATGCGGAGATGTCCGGTTGCAATCCGGATTGACGGAAGGGCATTTCATACATACACGCGAGGATTTCAGAAGCCATTTGATATGGTGCTGATGCGGTCAATGCAGGATACGATGCAGTACCTGTGCGAGAATATCCAGGGATGCGTGCTTGGGTATACACAGTCAGACGAGATTACACTGCTTCTTGTTGACTATAAGAAGCTGAACTCTTCGGCGTGGTTTGATTACGAAGTGCAGAAGCTGTGCAGCATTGCGGCAAGCATGGCAACGATGGCATTCAACCGTAGTTTTGCGAAGCATGTGGAAGAGGATTCTTATCCGGAGAAATATGCAGGGGTGTATCAGAAGGCGATGAATATGGGAGCCATGTTCGATGCACGCTGCTTCAATATACCGAGGGAAGAGGTTACAAACCTTATTTACTGGCGGCAGCTGGATGCTTCCAGGAATTCGATTCAGATGGTTGGTCAGGCGAATTTTTCACACAAGCAGCTGCAGAACAAAACGAACAATGACATTCAGGATATGCTCATGTTAGAGAAGGGAATCAACTGGAATGATTTCCCGGTTGAGCAGAAACGTGGCAGCTGCTGTATCCGGAAGGAACGGGAAGCCTCTGAATTTTCGGAAGAAGAACTGGAATATGAACATATAGACCGGACTCCGTGGATAATTGACCATGAGATTCCGATATTTAAGGGAGAGGACAGGGCATATGTGGATGCGCTGATCTATGTGGAGGAAGAATAAGAAGATGACATTGGAGAAGATTAAGCAGATATTGCATACAAGTGAATATGATTTCCTGCGGACAAATGAGCACCTGGGAGAGAATATTATCCTTCTGACATTGGGCGGAAGCCATGCGTATGGCATGGATAAAGAAGAATCTGATGTGGATATCCGGGGAATTGCGCTGAATACAAAACCGGAGATTCTGCTAGGAAATGATTTTGATGCCGTGGTGGATGTACCGACGGATACAACGATTTACTCGTTCAATAAGATGCTACAGCTGCTTTCTTCGAACAATCCGAATACGATAGAGATCTTAGGTTGTCGTCCGGAACAGTATCTCCATCTGACGCCGGTTGGACAGGAACTGCTCGATAACCGGAAGATGTTTTTGTCGAAGTTATGTATTCATTCGTTTGGAGGGTATGCTTCAGCGCAGATGCGCAGACTGCAGAACAAGGCCGCACGGTTGATGGATCAGACAGAACATGAGACATACATCTTAAAAAGCATTGAGAATGCAAAATATGATTTTAAGAGCCGGTATTACCCACATGACGAGGATTCTGTCCGGCTGTATATTGATGAGTCTATGCAGCCGGGATATGACAGCGAGATATTCATGGATGTTGCACTCACGCATTATCCGCTCCGGGATTGGACCGGTATGTGGAATGAGATGAAATCAATCGTAAGCGGGTACAACCGGATTGGGAAGCGCAACGAGAAGGCAATCTCCCATGATAAGCTAGGGAAGCATATGGCACATCTGCTCCGGTTATTCATGATGTGTATTGATATTCTGGAGAAGGAAGACATCATCACATACCGGGCAGAGGAACATGACCTCCTGATGCAGATCAGGAATGGAGAATTTCTGGATGAGAAACGTCAGCCGACTGCGGAGTTCTACGAGATTCTGGATGAATATGAGAAGCGGTTTGATTATGCAAAGGAACATACTTCGCTTCCGGAAATTCCGGATTATAAGAGGATTCATGAATTTAAGATGTACGTGAATGAACAGATTGTGAAGGGAACTATGTAGATACGTTGGGATTCCTTGATGAAAATTGTATTATTGCACAGAAAATGTACGAAAAATGCAGAAAAATGTAATAGTGATTTTCAGACATACATGGTACAATGTTGGATAGATGCAGGAATGTGAATTTTGCACCAAAGAAAATATGCGATTGGAGTCGCATAGCAATCAATTAACTTGTTGTTAGGGAGGGTTTAAGTATGTCAGGTTCAACAATTGCTATTATTATCATTATTGTGGCATTATTGGTAATCCTATTTACCAGTTATGTCAAATCACCACCGGATAAGGCGTATATTATTTCCGGTTTAAGAAAGACACCGAAGATTCTGATTGGTAAAGCGGGTTTGAAGCTTCCGTTCTTCGAGCGGAAGGATGAGCTGTTGATCAAGCAGATCAGTATCGATATCAAGACGGGCGATTATGTTCCGACACTGGATTTCATCGGTGTTAACATTGATGCGGTTGCGAAGGTTAAGATCCGTACGGATGAAGATGGTATCCAGCTTGCCATGAAGAACTTCCTGAATATGAAGGAACCGCAGATTATGGAAGCACTGGTGGATTCTCTGCAGGGTAATATGCGTGAGATCATCGGTACGATCAGTCTGAAAGATTTGTGTAACGATCGTAAGTCCTTCGGTGATCAGGTGCAGGAGAAGGCACAGGTGGATATGAACCGTCTGGGTATTGAGATTATTTCCTGCAACATCCAGCACGTAGAGGATCAGAATGACCTGATTATCGCGCTTGGTCAGGATAACATGGCAGCAATCCAGAAGAATGCAAGTATCGCCAAGGCAAACGCAGACCGTGATGTAGCGATTGCACAGGCACAGGCGAGAAAAGAAGCGAACGATGCGAAGGTATTGTCCGATACGGAAATTGCTGTTAAGCAGAATGAACTGTCAATCAAGAAGGCAGAATTAAAGACAATCGAAGATACGAAGAATGCGGAAGCAGATGCAGCTTACGAGATTCAGAAGGAAGCACAGCGTAAGACAATCGAGGTTACAAAGACCGAGGCAGATATCGCACGTCAGGAGAAGGAAGTTGACCTGAAGAAGAAGGAAGCCGAGGTTATGGAGCAGTCCCTCGATGCGGATATCCGTAAGAAAGCGGAGGCAGACAAGTTCGCAAGACA
>USFH01000001.1 GCA_900553925.1 uncultured Clostridium sp. | reverse complement strand
GAACGCGTAGCCTCCTTTGCAAATGCCTCATACACACCCAGATACACAATCTTATCACTATAATAAAGCGAATTCTGCAGGAAATAATACTGCGGATTCTGATAGACAAAGATGTAAATCAGAGAGGATAATTGCTCTTTGGTCATATTCGCATAGCTGATCGGACCGATTCCATACACGTTCCGGCCATTTACCTGAAGCTTCGTTGCATCCGCCTGTGTATTCATATATGTGATACATAACTGCTCCATCTGGTCATATAACGCCTGATCTGCCTTACTTAAATTATTATAACAGTAATCATCACCGTAGGAAGCCCAGTTCTCTCGTGCGACCACAGATGCAGCCGCACCACCTGCGCCATCACAGACTGCAATCTGGGATTCATCCAGACCTTCATCGGCTGCATCCAGCCTGTATGCTTCCATCGGCTGCATGCCGGAATCTGCCTGTGCTGTTTCTTTCTGTGTCGTTTCTTCCTGTGCCGAAATATCTATCGTATCGTCTGCAGTTACCGATACACCCGCCCGGTCATCTTCTGCCTGCGCATATGCGGCCGTCACTCCAGCTTCCGCATGCGCTGTTTTGCTGCTCGTCCATGCAAATATAATTGCACATAACAGTGCCAGTATCCGCCTTGCAAATCTCCGATTCATCTATCTTCAACCTCCTTTTTCCCATAGACATACGTATATATCATATACATACAAATAAATATATCGTCTACATTATAACAAAACCCGCTGTCCAAAGACAACGGGTTTTTAATATTGCGAATATTATATTCTACATATTCGCAGACTAACCGTCTTATGCAAGCTTGCTCTTAGCAACCTCAACTACCTTTGCGAAGCCTTCCGGATCGCTGATAGCCATCTCTGAGAGCATCTTTCTGTTAAGATCTACACCTGCAAGCTTCAGACCATACATAAGCTTGCTGTATGAAAGTCCATTCATTCTAGCTGCTGCATTGATACGAGCGATCCAGAGCTGTCTGAACTGTCTCTTTCTCTGCTTTCTACCAGCATAAGAAGATGTCAAAGCTCTCATAACTGACTGCTTTGCTACTCTATACTGCTTAGATCTTGCTCCCTTGTATCCCTTAGCGAGCTTCAATGTTCTATTATGTCTCTTCTTAGCGCCAACGCCGCCTTTAATTCTTGCCATCGTTCATTCCTCCTAATATCCTATAAATATGGTAAAATCTTCTTCATAACTTTGCTGTTTGTAGCGTCAGTCATAGTTGCTTTTCTAAGATTTCTCTTTCTCTTTGTAGACTTCTTAGTAAGAATGTGGCTCTTGTAAGCCTTGTTTCTCTTAAGCTCACCTGTTCCTGTCTTCTTAAAACGCTTTGCAGCTGCTCTTTTTGTCTTTAACTTTGGCATTTCTTTTCCTCCTTAAAAATCATGCATATGCATGGTAATTCTTATTTATATGAATTTAACGTTTTTCAGCTAAAAACATGATCATGCTTCTACCTTCAAACTTCGCCGGCTTATCTACAACGGCAACATCTGAAAGCATCTCGGCAAACGAATTCAAAATCGCTTTACCATTATCTGTATGTGCAAGCTCTCTACCACGGAAACGAAGTGTAACCTTCACCTTGTCACCCTTGGTCAGGAATTTTCTTGCCATGTTCGCCTTTGTATTCAGATCATTGTCATCAATATTCGGTGACAAACGAACTTCCTTCACGTCAATTGTTCTCTGCTTCTTCTTCGCTTCCTTCTCGCGACGAGTCTGCTCATAACGGAACTTACCGTAATCCATAATCTTGCATACCGGCGGCTTCGCTGTCGGCGCAATCTTGATCAGGTCTACACCCTGCTCATCGGCAAGCTTCTGTGCATCCTTGGCTGACATAATACCAAGCTGCTCTCCAGTTTCGCTCACAACACGAACTTCCTTGTCACGAATCTGCTCATTAATCATTAAATCGCTAATAATATACACCTCCCTCGGGTATCGCCCCTCACATCCGTTCGGCGGCATTAAAAAAGTGGATAGACAAACTATCCACACATTGTTATAATAAGAAATCTATATGACCCGCATCCTGTGATGCATACTCTTACTATAGTAACCCGAGTCGCCCATGCGCTAAGGTGAGAGTGGATACTCTGCTTTCATCAACATACTTGCATACTATAGCATGCAGGTATGGAGTTGTCAATACTTTTTTCTAAATTTTATACACAAATCAGTTCCTTCGGTGACGATGCCAGATTCCGGTAGCCTTCCTCCGTCACAACGATCATATCCTCGATCCGCACACCGAATCTTCCCGGCAGATAGATTCCCGGCTCCACCGTGATCACGACACCCGGCTTCAATACCGCATCACATTTCATAGAAAAACGTGGCTCCTCATGGATAAAAAGCCCGACGCTGTGTCCGAGCCCATGCCCGAAATAATCTCCATACCCTGCTTCCGCTATCATATCTCTTGCAACCTTATCTACATCCGAGCAAACCATCCCCGGTCTGATGGCCGCTAGTGCCGCAAGCTGCGCCCGAAGCACTGTATCATACACCTTCTGCTGCTCTGCATCCACCTGCGATCCAATATGGATTGTCCGTGTCATATCCGAGCAATACCCCTGATACATACAGCCAAAATCCATCGTCAGGAAATCGCCTTCCGCAAGCACCTTCGGCTGTGGCATCGCATGTGGCAGACTGCCGTTTTTTCCACTTGCCGCAATCGTATCGAAGCTTGTCCCTTCCGCGCCACGCAGCCGCATCTCATATTCTAACTGTAATGCGACACGCTGCTCGGTAAGTCCATTCTCCCAATTGTCTCGGATAAACTTTACTATCTCTGCAAATGCCTCATCACCAATCCGCTCCGCATGCGCAAGCTTCGCTATCTCATCTTCTGTTTTCACTTCCCGGTATGCATTTACCGCATCATCCAATGGCACAAACTCCACCTGCACCTCTGGTAATTCCTTCGCAAATGTATCAATGAAAGTCTGATACTGCGCATACGAAATCTCCTTGTTCTCAAATCCGATACGAAATGTCAACCCACCTGCTGACACAGAAGCCTTCTGCTTCTGCAGAAGTCCTGCAATCGTCTTTGAATACCCTTCCCGTCCAACATCAATACAAGAAAATGCTGGTGCTTCTATCTCCACCTGTTCTGTATAACGGCTGTCTGTCAGAATATACCTGGCATCTGCAAACGCCACAAGCATCCCTGTATGTCCCCGATACCCAGATAAATGATGAATATTATACCCATCTGTCAATATAATTGCCTGTAAATCCTTTTTCTCCATCAGTTGTGCAAGTTGTTCTTTCATGTCTAAAACGCCTCCTAATATCCAATCTAAAAAAGGAAATCCATGAGTCACTCTTTCAAGTAACTCATGGATTTTAGTTTATATTGTTTAATTTACGTTACGTTAAGTTAAACAAATGTGGTTTTGCCTTGATCTTGATTCTCTGGTATACTTTCTGACCCTTAGAATCTGTTGCCTCAATAACAATATATGTATATTCATTGTTATATGGTGCAAAGTACTCTGGTAACAACTTCAACTTTGTAGCTGCAACACTGGTTGTATTACCATTTTCATCTTCATAGGTTTCTGCAATCTGATGACCGGTTGTATCTATCAGTTTTTCAAGATTTGCATCATACCGGAATACATGCTTATTCTGACTCTTCGCTACCTGAGCAGAATTCCAATCAGCAATCAGTACATGCTTTGCAGGATCCGCTGTATATGCATTGCTTGTATTGCCGTCCTTGTAATCCAGATCGTAGAAAATCTTAACAGATGACAGCGTCGTCTCGGAATCTGTGCTAACCTTGAAGTTAAATTCCGGATATGTCTGGTCTTCATCAACCTTCATTACATAACCATTGTTGCCATCCTTCTTGATAATCTCATTCTTCTCCTGCGTCTCTGTCGCATCATAGTCGAAGATACTGATCTTCGGCTGTGCAACACTCAGTCGTACAGAGTTACACATAATGTTGATGAACAGGTAACGCTCATCATTATTATTCTTATGAATACCAAGGATATCTCCATGTCCGGCACCACAGTAAAATACATTCTTATATGAATATAAGAAGTAATTATCCATGGCATCTCTTGGAGATGCTGCAAACATAGATGATACGGTCGGACCACTATCACCGCCTGCCAATGAATACCATACTGTCATGTTATCATCTTCGAGATCAACCGCATAGGACTGTCCATGTGTTGGTCCGATATACAGTTCAGACGCAATCGTGAATGGGAATGTTGTAACTAATCCCTGATTGTTCTGACTTGCCTTGTTTGTACCATATCTTCCGTGGAATGTATCAATATCAAACTTCGCATCCTGAATATGTACCGTCTGATCAGAATACTTTAACTGTGCATACTTGTATGGCATTGCATAAAATGCCTTGTCACTGTCATCACCAAGGTTAAAGCTGTCTGTATATGCAACATCTGTCAGATAACCAGATGTCGAGATCTTAATATCAGAATTCCAGCTTCCATAACGGGTTTCATCAGTTCTTGCCTTGAATGACAAGTTCGTCATAAAGTACTTGTCTTCATCCTCACTTATATACTTCACATAAGAGGAATCTGCATCTGTAATCTTTGGATTCGAACTGCTTGTCTTTGCATTTGTATCAGCAGCTTCTGCAGTTGTCTGCATATGGTATCGATCCATACCAAAGTATGAACGAAGTCTGTCTGTCAGCTTCACTGCTCCTGCATCTGCATATGGTGTCAATGTATCATGGAAGAGTACTACCTGATGTCCTCCGCTTACATATGTCTCCAGATCATCCAAAGCTATTTCAGATTTAATATCCTTACCATTAAAGCTCTCGGATGGACCAAGTAAAACAGAACTGTAACATTCTGCTATCCAGTCTGTACCTCCCGCATAACGAGTGAATGTCTTATATGCCTGCTGATACTTCAGAAGCACATCTTTTTCATGATAATAATCTGAAATCAGCGTATCAATGTTCTTACCATCAGACAGATAAGCAGATGAGATATCATCATACATCGGCTTTCTGTTTGCTAATGCATATAAGTCAAAATAATATCCGGTCTTCTGAATATCTTCGAGTTCTTTTCTTGTAATCTGTCCTGCCAGAGGTCCCTTACCGGTATCCTGATCCGCAGCCTTGTTCATATCTGAACTAAAGTTTGTAATCAGCTCTGCAAATGCTTCATCAAGTTTTTTCTTCTTCTCGTCAACCTTTGCCTGCTCGCCTTCCTGTCCTTCCTGTCCGTCAATCAAAAGCTGGTAGTCGTTAGCAGCCTCTTCATAATCACACTTTTTCTTTGCTACGTACAGTGTATTGATTTCATCCATCTCCAGCTCACTGATCAGCTGTGTACGCAGAATATTTAAGATCTCCGCTTCCGTCAATCTCGCATACTTATCACTCACCTGTGCATCTGTAAAATCCGGATTATCTGCTTTTAACTTTGCTTTAATCGTCTGTACATCTGCAGCTGCCTGTGTTGCATCATGCTTTGCCAACTGTGCTTTCAGGATTGGTGTTTCAATTTCTGCATAATCTTCATATTTCGATGTAGTTGTACTTGGTCCTTGTGCTACCTCTGTTCGCTTTAAGCCGTCTAATACTACAACATCAGAGATTGTTCCATCCTTGTTTACCACATATGTATATGCGTCACGTACCTGCTGAGAAAGCTTCTCAAACTCACTGCTCCGAATGATATCAATATCAAAGTCATACCAATCCTTAGCCTCATCCGCCAGGTTCTTATAGAAATCATCCACACCCTGATAACCTTCGAGCTTCAGATTACTATCATAAGCATTTACACCATAGATATGCTGATGCTTACCAACATAGATCTTTGTACCATCGCGCTTTGTAAGATAACCACTGGTACCTTCCGTATCCTTATAACCACCTTCGTATTCTACTACATGACGATGACGTGACGCATCTTCATTGTAGCTAGGATTGTAGTTCAGAATCTGTGTTGAACGCTGGCAGACTGTACAGAAGTACAGGGAATCATTACCCATTGATCCACCACCGCCATCCGGCATGATCTGAAGTACAGAAACTTCCTGCTTCTTGTCTTCGCTGTTCTTGATATAGGAGAATCCTGTCTGATTAACCGCAACTCCTGTATCGTTATCTACGATCTCCAGCATCCAGTATACCGGACCGAAGAACGAAGAAGGACACTCATACGATAATGTATTTGTGCTGCTCGTTGTCAATAACTCTTTTCCGCTCTCACTTCGATCGAACTTACTGTTTCCATCATCATCCACATACAATGTCGCTGTAAAGTTTTTACTATTGATTACATCATATTTGAATGTTAAAGTTCTGCTTGTCAGAATTGTTGACTTATCATACCGGTTGTATGTTTTCGGCATACTCTTCACGATCAGCTTAGGCTTCTTCTTTGAACAATTATATACCTGTGCCAGAAGTTCCTTGCTTCCTGTTACGATTGTCTTAGGATCTGCTTCTTCACTATCACTCTCAGAGCCATTCTGAGATGCAAATACAGATACATAACCTGTCATGGTATCTCCAAGAGAACCATCATCGAAAATATCCACAACCTGATCCTGCTTAAATCCAAATACAACTGTTGGATTTGACTCATTCTTTGCCGCCTGTGCAGCACAAGCATCCAACACCTTACGCATATTGGAATCCGGATCGATAGAGTTCTGCCGATATCCATTTGCTGTTACCATCTGGTATGCCTGCGTCAGCTTCTCACTGACAACAACCGGCATTCCCTTATCAATATAATCTTTCAAAGCCAAATAACGATTGTATGTAATATCATTACCATTCAGATATGTAAATGTACTCTGAAGATTACCATTCTTGCTTGCCTGTGCCGTCATCTGTCCACCACTTAAGTTCTGGTTTCGTGCTGACGTTACGTATACCAAATCGCCATTATGTGTATACATTGTATAGAACGGCATCTTTGTAAGTTCTGTTGTCAGATCAAACTGATTGTTCCAATTATGCTTTAAGTACTGGCTCTGCAATGCCTTGAAATTCTCGGCACTATCTTTTAAAGCGGAAGTATTTCCACCAAGATAAATCATATCGTAGGTTCCGAGTATCTCTGTCTTATCACCTGCGAATTCCTCGGTAGACATCTGCACCAGATTAATCTTCTCACTAGGAATTCCAAGTGCATCCGCAAGTTTTGCCTTGGAAAGCTCCCATGCATAATACTCTGTATTCTCCGGAATCTGCTCCTTCGTCTTTCCATCGATCATACTGGAAGGATCCGTGTAATAATTTCCACTATAGATTCTTCCCTGACCATTTTTGGACTGTGCAAGCTGCAGATCAATCGGATAACATGGCTGCAGTTCCAACACTGTAAACATGGATGCTGAAGAGCTGTTTCCACCAATTCCACGATACTTTGAAGCATTGATCAAATCTGCAATCACCTTTGCTGTCTTCGCACTTGTGGTTGTTGTGATCATGCTGAAATCGTTTCTGGTTGTCACCATTACATTTTCCTGATTTGAAATATAATCTGTAGTAGCAACCATAAGAACCAACTTCATATAGTTTGTTTCACGTTTGTCTTTATCACTTAAGTTTCCGCCTGTCGAAGCTGTACCGGTTCCCATATTCGCGCTATACACAATATGTAACTTACCATACATTGCAGATGCAAACTTCCGGTACATATCATATGGGATTGTCAAGCCATTACAATTATCCTCAATCACAATCATATCATATGCATCGAAATCAACATCAGCTGCCTCATCCATCGTAACTACATCTTTTTCAATGTAATTCGGACGTGTCTGTACACGGTTATTATAACCATTCAGATACATAATTGAATCCGGTGCCAGAGTATAAATCTTACTGTTTACCGCTGGAGTATATTCACCTGTAACAGGCACCCCACCCTCTTCTGCTGGCGTAACCGTATATAACGGAGTCGTTACTTCCGGATTCTTGCCATCTGCTGTCTGCATCAGCAAGTCTGTCCGACTTGAGGTTCCATCCTCACTGATTGTCAAAATTTTAGCTAAATAAGATGGCTTCGGTTCTGTAACATTTCCAGTCTCATCTACAACCGGCTGTGTCGCATACACCGTATTCCATACTCCATTTTCCTGCTGTGTCTTACCATTGATACCCAAGTAAAGAGATCCACCAGCATGTCCTAAGTACTGTTCCGGTGACAAGCCATCACTCCACTTGAATGTGTAGTAATACTTCTCGTTTGGACCAAACACACTGGATGCCAACTCTTTCATCTGTTTACTGTCATCCTGGTCAATCGTTGATGTCGCTGGGCTGTCAATAATCAATGGTTTAAAGCTTCCAACTGCGTATTCGTGTAATGCTGCATAAAGATCTTCACTAAGATCATTATTCTTTGAGAACTTATTTGTACTATCATTACTTACATAGATCAAGTCCGCATTTGAAATATACTTTAATGCATCCTCAGCAGAAAGGTTCTTTGTATTATTAAGAGAACCATCAAATGATACATATTCAATACAATCATTTGCCATAGCTGTCTCAATTGTCTTGTTACCATCAATTACATAATCTTTAAATCCATTGGAACTTACGAACGTGTCCAATGTAGATGGTGTTGATGAGGATGTAATCTCTGCGATGTGATATACCCTGTCCACATCTGGATCCTGCGAATTGGAGTTCTCAATTATATAATCAATAATCGTCTTCTCGCTAACAGATCCGGATGCATCTGCCACAAACATATCATCCTCTAATACATCATCATTACCATTACCAGCAAAGGAGAACGAAGCAATTGCTACGGCTATCGCCGCAACGAACATAACTGCTAATGCTGATATTGTAATCTTCATTTTTCGTTTCATGTTCCCTTTCCCTCCCTTACTTTCTTGGTTTTAATACATGTGTATTTCTTGTACTGATCCGGCCGAGCGTTGTATAAGTCATGCTCGACTGATTATAATACAAATCAATTGCTATTGTCTCATCCGCTGCATTGATGGTTGCTACACAACCAGATACATTAACATTTGCAGCTCCTGCACTTGCTATCCGATATGAAAAATACTTGTTATACAGATGTGACGCCTTGGAATCCGAATCTGTCATATCCAGTTCATCGTCCAAATCCGTCATATATGCATACTTTCTTCCATAATACAAGTTGTTACCATCAAAACAAAATGTTGAAACCAGTGTATCGTTGATACTGTAAATCCGTTCTGTTCCTTTCACCGTACATAATACCTTCGTCGCTGTATTTGTCAGGCTGTTCATAATATTCTGATCTGACAATACATTTGGATTACCACCCGGAACCTGATTCATATCTAAAGGAACTGCACTCTCCACTCGAATGCTGGATACATATATTTTCTTATCCACTGTTAAATCTGAAAACAAAACAACATCTGTACCATTTACTGACCCGGTAATTCCATATGACGCTGGATTTGCAATCAACGCGTCGGCAGTTGCCTTATCCCGCACATAATACTTACGTGTTGCAGCCGTCGTTACAGCTTTGCCATCATCTCCTAAATTAGAAAACGTCATCTGGCTGTCATCTGCAACTTCATAGCCAACGAGTACAATATCCGATGCCTGCATAATCGTATCTGTGATTAGTCCGTACGTTTCCTGTGCGCTTGCCTGCATCTTGATATCAACCTTCGCCTTTCGGTTCTGCATTACACTTGATCCCATAAACGAAGATACCGCCAGCATCAAGAACGATAGCACCGCCATCGCAATAATCAGTTCTATCAGGGAGAAACCACTATTTTGTTTGATTTTGCTTTTCATCCTCGCGCCTCCCCTTAATTTGATGTGTGACTGCCATTTTTATTCAATGTCACAGTAGAAATCAGACTGTCACCAGATTTTTTGTAGAACCTAAACTTACCATTTCCTTTGATACACATACCCTGTCGGTCATAAATGATATAAACTGGAGCACCACTCTGGCTTAACTCTCCGATATCATGCTCTGTTCCTGCGTCATCTACATATTTGACAGTTACATATGCGGAAAAAGACTCGCCCTTTCCTTTGCATGCATTCTCTGAATCCGGGAACTCATAGCTACTATACTGATTCATGTCACTGCCATTTCCTTTGTAGTAACCTTTTTTCACATAATAGCGATCGCCCTGTTTATGGATTGCTAATGCAAAACGATAATCCGGCTGATTGGTTCCACCAATTACTACCATCTTGCCTTTTGCATAACTCTGTGTCTGTGAAAGAGCATCTTCCAATGTACTTGCAGCCTCTTTCGCCTTTGCATTATGCATAATCGTCAGCGTAACCATAGCGGCGGCTGTCATCACCGCTATGATTGCTATAACAATTATCATTTCCACTAACGAGTAGCCTTCATTTCTTTTCATAAATCTTCTCTTATTCATAGGCCACCTCTATTCTACGTTCTTCATCCAGTTTGAGAAGCTGACTACATCTGTATAATCAATTGAATCAATTGATTTTGTATCTGTATCATCCCCTGCTGAACCCGAATCATCGCTTGGACTGTAGCCACGGAACAATGATAACAACAGCTTCGAAGCATCATCATTATTCATCAAGCACTCACGTAATACAGCTCTACAAATCTCAGAACTTGATGCAATTGTGCTGACTTTGCCATTTACATAAATCTTACCACCTGCAATAATCGCACCCTCAAAGTCTGTTACGCCATTGTCAGCTGAACTATCAAAGTACACATTACCCTTTGTAACTACAATGCCTCGAACCTTGCCTTTATCTTCCTTTCTAGCTTTCACAACAACATCCTTATCACTAACCCATACTGAATACTTGGATGCCAGATCTAAAATCAGGTTATTGCCAGAATCAGAAACGTCTGTTCCTGAAATATTCGGTGATATCGACACGCTCTTAATCAATGACATATCCATGAACTTATTGATTGGTGTCAAACTTGCATCACCAAAGTTTATGTCTGACACAAATTCCTTGATATACTTCTTCTCAATGTCATTATTTGAATCCTTAATTGCATCTCCCGTTGTAGTATAATGGCCAAGATTCCACTTCATATACTCATACTCAAGCTCCATGTCATTGGATAACTGATAAGCATCTGTATAAATCTTCTCAGAACCATCTTCATTTGCATCTTTATTCCACTTCACACCACTTGCCATGTTATTTACTCCATCGGATGTCAATAACTTCTGAAGTGCTGACATATCATCTGCTCTGACAATACTAAACTGTGTACCTGATTTTGTTGTAATTGCACCACTTGAATAAATGCTTACATTCTGGTTCAATTCACTATCCGGAAGAATAATATCTCCGGCATCAAAATCCTCATAATCGCCAATATCAACAAGATATTCTGCAATTACACTGTCTGTCAGTCCTCTCTTGTCTGTCGCAGCTACATAATTTCTATGCATTTCCAGCTCTGCACTGTAATCATGGATGAATCCAGCTGCATAATACTGTGGGGATGGATATGCCTTAATCCATTCATTATAATCCAGATCAGAAATATTTCCTGCCAGATTATGTGCTCTCCAATATGACAATGTATTATAATATGCCGTTGAAAAATCATAATAATAATACTTTTTGCCAGATACTTCCTGCAATACACAAGGAACTTTTCCATCAAATACTGCCTCTGGGAAATAACGCTCAAACAATGTACTTCCCTTCAGTGCTGGTGGAAGTTCTGCTACATAATAACCAAGTGATTCTCCGGCTGTATTTTTCGCAAGTGTTGGAACTCCCTTACTTGTGACCGGAATATAAGCCTCCTGATTACTCTTTATTGAAATACTCTCTCCCATCTTATAATCACGGATGGTTGTCGTCTTATTATCATCCGTTCTTAAAGATGCCGGCATCTCTGCATTATAATCAACCGGATGGTATGTATATACATCTGTCACAGTATCTACTTCTACTGTTGTCTCTTTGCCATCCTTATCTTTCACAGACTCATTGGTCTTACCACTGATCGTGTTTACATCCTTTGAAAGCTCGATATACGTACGTCCTGCAAGGAAAATATTCTTTGCCTGTGCAAAGTTCAAAGTCGACTGCTCACCATTTACAATAATCGCACTACTGTTATAGTGACCACGGTTTTCAATCGACGTCTTTCCATTTGCATCTTCCACTGTAATCTGGAAATTCTTCGTATTGACAACTGGTGTAAACTTACGATTATCCTTTTCTGTACTGTCTCCATAGCCATAATAGCTACCTTTCAGCTGGAACGTAGCTCCAGCTGAATTCAGTTCTGTGTCATCCTTCACATACATATTTGCCTTGAAGATTGCACTTGACCCCTTATACTTTTTCGTTTTAACACCGGTTCCTTCATTTGTGACCGTCTCAACTGTACTATAGCCATCCAGAACTATATCATCTGTCCAGACTTCTGATTCGGAAGTCTTTGTACCATTCTTTCCATAAATAGATAAAGAACCTTTATCCATAACAGCCATCGTTCCAGGAACAATAATCGTATCTGCCATAATAGATACCTGTGAACCATTTACATAAAATCCAGAGTATTTACTCTTTATATTTTCTCCATCATAATACTCTTTTGCCAAAGGCTGATTCTCTGGATCTTCTGCATTCCAATAGGTATATGTTGGGGCTGTCTTTTCTCCTGCTGCACTCTTGGAAGTTACACTGCCGTGTACATACAGATCCGACAGATTTGTTGTAGTACCATCTTCGTTTGTAATATTATAAGCTGCAGATCCTACGAACTTCTTATCTGCATCTTTTACATCATCATCCCAGGTACTCTCATTATAGTTCTTGTTATAATAATCTGAAGCTGCATACACATTACCTGCCACCGTTAGCGGAGTTGTCTTCTGATCTACATAGACACCCATATCTGCAACCAATGCATACTTGAAGATATTCGGATCCTGATCATTGACTGCATCAAACTTTACTGCAAAATCCGGTTTCCCAATTACAATATCTGTTGTAATTGTCTGGGTAAACACACCATTTTCTGAAGACCGATTGTACTCAGCCGTCCGTGTCAGCGTCACATTTCGGATGATCTTTCCAACATTGTCGTTTCCATCCTTAATATTTTCTATAACAAGTCGACTATCATCAAGTTTTACTGTATCATTCGTAATATATGACCGCAGCTTTGCTGCAAGAGCAGTCACATTATCATCCTTGAAGAACTCATTCTTAGACAATCGTCGATAGAAATCATCCGTGAACATCTTCTGTGTTTGTTCTTCCGATTTTGTCACATAACGTCCTTTTCCAAGATCATACTCTACCATGTTCTCGACAGTATACACATATGCATTTTTCAAATCCTCTACTGTCTGGGAACCGACACCCGTATATATCTCATTCAGTGCCTGTTCCACATAATAAAAGTTTTCTCTGGAGTTCATATCCACCAATTTTAACCGATAAGACTGAACTGCCGCTGAAAGCAATGCACCTACTACAATACCAATAAATGCAATTGATACAATTACCATGATGATACTGGAGCCAGCATTGTTTTTTAGTTTTCTTAAAAGTTTCTTTATTTTTTTCAACTAATTAACCCCCCTTGCTCCAGACAACTGAATTGTATTCAGTGCATTGTTATCCAATGGTGTCAAAGTCACTGTAACCGTATACATACGGTCAGATTTTCTTGTATCCTGTTTCAAAGTATAAAGTACTGCTTTGCTATCCTGTGGAAGCGGAACTCCTGACTCATCTACCTGATTTATCGTATATTCTGTTCCAAGCTTATATTTTGGATAAACCACATTCGTATCATCATCGGATGTACCTTGTTTTGTCTCATACTCACCCTTTACATATTTAAATTTGTCCAAATAATCATCTGAGTAGAACTGAATATTCAAATTTTTTGTTGCCTCTGAATACTCTGTATATCCGTTTATATCCAAATTTGTAAAGATATAAATACGATCCAACGTATTCGTTATATCCGGTTTTCCATCTGCTCCAAGAGAAACAGGTACATTGTTTGTTTTGCTGGCAAAATGAATCTTTACCTTTGTCGTATTGGATGTGTTTGTATAATATGTATAGTATTCACCTTTCGAATCATACTGTGACAGATCTGCACCTGCATTCATCTGATCTCTGTATGGTTTATAAAGATACAATCTGCAACCATCCACATGATTATCAAACAGGAAATAATCATCCGCCTTATACTGTACAGCTTCGCCTTTTTCTGATATACAATATGGCTGATATTCAAAATAAATTTCCGGTGGTTCCTTTGTATAGAACTTCTGGCTGAATATCGTATAGGAAACAGTATCATTAAAACGATTCTTATCCTGTTTTGCCGGATCAAGATCCTTTACCTGAATCGAATAAGAATAATTATAATATACATCTACCTTTACCACATAATAATCTTTGCCCTGTGCATCCGTTTTCTGATCTGTGTAAATTTTGATCAGACGGTCCGAAGAGGAAAGTGTTTCCGCAGACAAAATAGACTCACTATCAACATTCAGCAATGCCTGTTCCCATGAATCATAGTCCAATTCACGTAAATGATCCATTGCCTTCGAGAACAACGCTGAAAACGCCTCTGTATCAAAGCTTGATGTTCCACCCATGATCATCGCTACACTGTCTTTATCCAGGTCATGCATATTTCCCAGATTCACATCATTCGGATCTGCAATATAGCTGACCGGATTTCCATCCGCTGTTGTATCTGTACATGCAACAGCTGTAACCACTCCATCCGTGTATTTAACAATTGACCCCTCATTTGTCAGTACAAAGCCATCTCCAAACTTTTCTAAATCAGTTTTTGTCAAGCCATAAGCAATCTTATAATGTGTTGGATCGCTTGCATTCCCTTGCGCCCGCACTTTGTTTGCCAAATCATCAAGCACAACGACATTTGAATACTTATCTTTTTTTGCTCCAATCTCGCAATCCGGAAGTGTATATGTATATGTATTGTACTTTACCGTCTTTAAAAGAGAGACACCCTCTGTACTATACAGTTCCGCTTCAATATCCTTCTTTTCCGTCGGCTTTCCGTAATAGGTATCCTTATCCAGTTCCTCTCTGGATACAGTCTGGAACTCTTCCATCTGATAAGTTGCCTTCTCGTTTGCCTCCTGAAGAGCCTTCGCACGCCGGCTCGTATTCAAGGTGTTCGAAAACTGACGAATAATTGGAGTCAAAAGGATTGACAATATGGCAACAGCTATGACGATTTCAATTAAACTGAAACCTTTATTATTTGTTTTTGCCATAATTACACCCTTTCTTAGTATACCTTTACAGTACCTGTCTTGCTTCCTAATGCAAATCTAGGAGCACTCGCATCATCTCCTGCAACCTTTACATAAACTGGAACCTTTGTGCCATTGGTTACATTCAACTTCACACCGTTCTTATCCTCACTGTCTACTCTGTCTGATGACTCCACATAGATTGTAAGCTCACTGTCTGTCAGTTCAAATGAATATGACTCATCACCAAGCTTTACTTCCACCATGTTCTTTCCATCTTCTTCTGTGATAGAAAGTGCAACTGTCTCTACTGAATTTGCAGTAGAACTTACCTTATCACTACCTGCACTTACGATGATACCATCTGAGCTGTCACCGTTTGCATTGTTCAGACCAATCAGGATATCATGATCACTGACAATGTCCTCGCCCTGACCTGCATCATGGCTGGATGTCTGTACAGATGCTGCGCCAGAACCACCAAGGAAGATATTTGATACACCTTCTGGAACATCTACATCAACGGAATCTGCTTCACGTCCGTTACCACTGATGCAGTATGCATTCAATGCAATACTACCTGTATACATCTCGCTCTGAGAATCATATGCAATATTTATAGATGAAATATTCATACGATACTTATATGCCATGATATAATCAATAAAATCCTTGATACCTTCATAGGATCCTTCGTATGTAATAGGAAATGCTGCTGTCAGACACTGGTAACCACCAGCTGCAAGTACTTCTTCTGTATTATCCACATTAGATGTATCAGTTGTGCCAGCATCGTCGGATGCAACATCTGCAGATGCGGCTGCACTTAAGCTATAAAATGTCTCTGGCTCACCAAGACCAACAGAATTTACGCCAAACTGCAGATTGCCCTGGTCTTTCTCTACGCCCTTGATGAACATAACTGAGATTTCCTGATCGAGCGTAGCTGGGAAGTATGCCAGTCTCTCATCAAACTTCTGATTATACTCTGCTGTCTTTTCCTCGTACATCTCACGATCCTGCTGTTTTGCCATCAGTTCATCATATCTTGTCTGCAAAGTATTTACTTCAGACTGAATGCTGTCTGCAGTACTCATGTTATCCTTAAATACATACAAATAGGTAAGACCAAGGATGGCTACCGCTGCAATAAATAATAAAATTTTGATATTGCTCTTACTTAATTTCATATTTCCATACCTCCCCTTACTCTTCTGCGCCTGTATCAGCAGCTTCCGTTGTATCCTCTGATGTGTCCACTGCCGGATCATCCATCATTGGTACATAGTTAACAGTTACAGTAAAATTATATGTAATCTGACCTTCATTGTCCTCTTTCTGAATCATCGCTACATATGCATTATCCACGCAATCAATCGTCTTTAACTGCATAATGAAGTCCGCAATGGCATCATAGCTTGTTGATACACAAGGCATCGTCACGCCTTCATTTGTAGAGTTAAAGTTTGATACAGTTATCTCTGCCGGAATCTTCTTCTCTAATTCAGAGATAAATTCTCTGACATTCTCATTTAACTGATAAGTTGTGTAGTACATAGACTCCATATCTGTGTACTGTGCCTGTGCCTGATCATATGCATTAATGATATCCTCAATATCACTGACACGGGCAACATCTGCCTCTAACTGCTGTTTTTTCTCTGTAACTGTGTTCTTCTTATTAATAGAATAGAACGCCATACCTGCAGCACCAATTGCTGCAACCGCAACTAATGCGATAAACGGTGCCAGACTTCCCTCTGCTTTCGTAGCCTGTGTGGCTGTATCCATAAGAACAAATCCCATTGGTGCAAATGCTGCTCCAATTGGAGTTACCAGATATACTGGGTTGTATACTTTCAAGTCAATACTTGGATCAAATTTGATATTATATAATGTATCCATGATACGTGTACTGACATTCAACTGTACCTTGAACAAACCATCTATGCCACGGATCAGTGCACCGTCACCCGTCAGGAATACATCCTCAATCGGCTTATCCGGATTCTTTGATGCATAGAAATCCATAACACGTCCAATGTTATTGATCAGGTAACGGAACGCACCGGTTACTTCGTTGTCATCAAAATCAACTGTGATCAGACGATCGTTCTGGAGAAGTGTCATTGCTGTTGTTGCATCGACACCCTTGTCATCCATAACTACATTCACAACAGAGTTTGTACCATATGGAACCGTTCTCTGTAACAGCAGGTTATCACCCTGTACAATATTTAATACTGTACTCTCACTACCTAACTGGATAACCATCGTTGTTGTGTTCTGATTTGTCTGTGTCTTAATGAGCTGGAGCATTGCATTACCGATATAATCAAGTGCTACAACATTTAATCCAGCCATCTGTCCTAAGTCATAATAAGACTTTACCATATGCTCCGGTGCTGCGACTGCCAGTACACGAAGCTGCTTGTTGTTCTCTTCATCTGTCACTGTCTCAAGTACAGAGTGAGACACAACATAATCTTCTATATTTACAGGGAAATACTCGGATGAGTTTGAATTGATAATTCCTCTGATCTTTTTCTCTGGAACAAACGGTATCATAACCTCTCTGTTTACAATCTTTGTAGACGAAAGAACGAAGATCGCATTCTTATTATTAATACCGCGAGCCATCAACTGCTGTGTGATTGCCTCCGCAATCTTCTCTGGCTCTTTTAATACACCATCCTCATAAGAATCTTCTGGTGTTTCAAAAATAATGATATTATGAATCATCGTCTGCTTTTTTGCTGAAGCAGTCAACTCAATAATTGTAATACTTTCGTTTGTGATATCAATAGATAACACTTTATTGCTTTTTGCCATTCGTTATAGCCTCCCTCGCTAATCAGTGATTTTATATGTAGGACTTTCGTCCATATACTTATAGGTACCAGCTCACGAGCTGTTCACCCCATATCATTGCTATAAATATACCCATAGATAAATATGGGCCAAAAGCCAGCTTCCTGCCGACTTTCTTAACAGCCATTCGTATGAGATGCACCACCGTTCCGATGATACATGCCATGATAAATGCTACCGTAATTAGTTTCCAGCCCATCAGTAAGCCGGTTGCCGCCATAAGCTTTATGTCACCGTGTCCTATGCCTCTCCCCTTTGTAACAAGATTAATGAGAAGTAAAAAAACGCTGACAGCAAACAAACCGATTACATACTGACTCCAATTACTCATATCAGTAAAGAGTCTAACCAGTCCCAAAATTAGTATAAAAATATTGAATCCCAAGGGGATTTCCTGTGTGCGCCAATCAATAACGCTAAGAGCTAATAAGGCAGAAGCACACAGGCAATAAAGGAACGTCTCCACCATGATGCCTTTTGCGAGGAAGATCACCACATACAGAATTCCATTCGCAGCTTCTACGATTGGATACTGTGCCGAGATATGTGCCTTACAATGCCTGCACTTCCCACCTAAAAATAAATAACTAAATAATGGAATGAGTTCATACCAGGATAAGGTATGTCCACATGTCATGCAATGAGACCGTTTTAAGGTTATACTTTCCTTTATTGGAAGTCGCAAAATCAGAACGTTCAAAAAACTTCCAATTACGATTCCATATAACACAAAAAAAATGCTAAATACTACTGTTACTAACATTGTCCTAACCTTTCCGTCCCATTTTTCAAATAGATTCCGTCTGAGAAATCAGACGGAATCTGCATTAATTTTACTGATATGCCTGTGACAGTTCCGGTGTCAACTGTACATATGTCTTTTCAGTACTACCATCTCCACCCTTATCAGCTGCAAGGTTTGCACCAGAAGGAGCACCGCTACCAACGAATACAGCAACTGTACCCTTGTTTGAGATTGAAACATAGAAATGATCCGGCTTAGCTGAAAGGTATCCATCAATTGCCTTAGAGAACTTAATCTTTGGTGTCTTCTCACCGATGTTCTCGAAAATCAACTTCTGAATATCTGCCTGAGCTAAGTCTCCATTATAACCAGCAGGTGCCGCAGCAACACCAATAGCTGCTGTTGCTGAAGATGAATTTGTTGTAATTGTAATAACAGTATCTGCTGAAGATGTAGCCAGACCAGTTAAGTATGAGTAGCAATCCTCGTTACCAAGTGCTGTCTCAACTGCTGTCTTAATAGTCTTTGCAGAACTTACATCATTTGACTTACGTGACTTATCAATGTACTTGATCAATGCAGGAGCAATAGCACCAGCAAGGATTGCCATGATAGCAATAACGATAATAAGCTCTACGAGTGAGAAACCTTTGTTGTTTGTTTTCTTCATAAATTTTCTCTCCTTTTCTTTCATTCATTATGATAGTTTTTTCTATGATAAAACCGAAGTCCTCGCTTCTCCGGTTTGTATCCATTTTAATAGCTGTCGACTGCATCGTACATGCTGAGCATCGGGCTGTAGATAGCCATTACGATACCACCTACGACTACACCCATAATTACGATGATCATCGGTTCCATCGCCGCAGTCAATGCATCGGTTGCATCATTTACTTCCATCTCATAATAATCTGCAACCTTGTCCATCATGTCTTCTATATTACCTGTCTCTTCACCGATACGTGTCATCTGCGGAAGCATCGGAGGGAAGATACCGCAATCCCGAAGCGGCTTCGAAAGCGGAACGCCTTTTGATATCTGAACCTTTGCATCTAAGAGTGCTTCCCGGATAATCCGGTTATTAATCATCTTCGCCACCTGTTCTACTGCATCGATCAGACTGATACCGGATGCCATCAGTGTAGACATCGTGCGTGAGAATGTAGCTGCCGCCGACTTCACTGTCAGATTGCCGAAGAGCGGTGCCTTCATACCAATCTTCGCATAGAGCAGTGATCCCGGTTCTGTCTTACCGAATGCACGTAATCCGAATACGATTACAACTACCGCAATAACCACTACATATCCCTTATGCTGTAAGAAATTACTCAGATTCACAAGCATCTGTGTCGCTGCAGGGAGCTCCGATCCTAACTGATCGAACATCTCCACAAACTGCGGGATAACTCCTACCAGTAACACAACAACAACCGCAATAACGACAATTAAGATAACGATAGGGTATGTAACCGCGCTCTTTACCTTCGACTTCAATGCATTCGCTGTCTCGAAGTGTGTAGTCAGTCTCTCGAAGCAGACTTCCAAATTACCCGACATCTCACCGGCAGCTGTCATGTTCACCATGATTGGTGGGAACACCTTCGGGTTCAGTTTAAACGCATCTGCCAGTGTACCACCCTTCTGTACGTATGCCTGTGCTTCCTGCAGCGCTCTCTGTAATGTCTTGTTCTCCAACTGTTCTGACATCATCTCCAATGCACTGATGATTGTAACACCGGCATTCAACACTGATGCAAACTGCTTGCAGAATACCGCAAGATCCTTGTCCTTTACCTTCTTGCCACGGCCTGCCTTCGCAACGCCCTGTTCCTTGATCTCCTGTACGATCAAGCCCTCGGATTTCAGCTTCTCTTTCGCCTTCTCCGGGGTGATTGCTTCGATAGAGCCTTTCTTCGCTTTACCGTTCTTGTCCATGGCTTTGTAATTATATTGTGCCATCTTAACTCCTCCGACCCTCTTATTTTTCTAAAAAATGAACATTTTATGAACAATTTATATACTGATACTACTCTATTTGATAGATTTTTGCAATAAAGTTCAATAAAATAATTTAATTTTGTGAAACATGCACAAAACCTACATCTGTTTCTTCATTGCCACCTGATCCTGCGCGTATACCAGAGCCATATCTCTTGTGATTCTGCCACTCTTGTAGAGATCCAGTATGTAATCATCCAATGTAATCATCCCCTGTGCACGGCTTGTCTGGATGGTTGACTGGATCTGGTGGTTCTTCTGCTCACGGATCAGACTCCGGATCGCCGGGCTGGCAAGCATGACCTCGAACGCAGCCACTCGTCCGTTTCCATCTGCTGTCGGAATCAGTGCCTGCGAGATAACGCCCTCTAAGATCATCGCAAGCTGGATACGTGTCTGCTGCTGCTGATGTGTTGGGAACACATCAATGATACGGTCGATCGTAGACGCAGCGCCAATCGTATGCAGCGTCGAGAATACCAGATGTCCGGTCTCGGCAGCCGTAATCGCTGTAGAGATGGTCTCAAGGTCACGCATCTCTCCAACCAGGATGATATCCGGATCCTCACGAAGCGCTGCACGAAGTGCATTCGCATACGAGAGTGTATCCATACCAACTTCACGCTGATTTACAACTGACTTCTTGTGCTTGTGTATGTACTCGATTGGATCTTCCAGTGTGATGATGTGGTCTGTCAGATTCTCATTTGCCTTATTAATAATAGAAGCAAGTGTTGTTGACTTACCGGAACCGGTTGGTCCTGTTACAAGTACCAGACCTCTTTTCTTCTTATATAACTGCACAACTGCTTCCGGGATACCTAACTGATCCGGTCTCGGGATGATTGTGTCTACCTTTCTGTACGCAGCTGCCATATTACCCCGATCCATGAATACATTCACACGGAATCGTCCAGTCTCCGGAGACGAGAAGGAGAAGTCGACCTCTCCACGCTCCTTCAAGATCTGCTTATGTCTGTCATGCATCGTTGAGCCGATTGCCTCCGCTGCATCTGCCGGTGTCATCGGCGGAAGCTCTACTTCCGTCAGGCGTCCGTTGATACGAAGCTTCGGTGGAATGCCTGTAGCAATATGAATATCGGATGCATTCTGTTCCACCGCGAACGCCAAAAGTTCTTTCATGTCTATCATGTTCTTATCTCCCTCTTAAAACATTTATAGTTTAATACTCGTCACCTGTCTCGTATGTAATCTTCTTCATCTCACTGATGGAAGTGATACCATTCAACACATGCTGTGCGGCGCCCATCTTCAAAGTAAGCATACCTTCCTTCAGTGCCTGCTTCTCGATGACATCCGCCGTAGCGCCCTTCGAAATAACTGCCTGCAATTCCTTGGATACCGGCATCATCTCATACACACCGATTCGTCCTGCATAGCCGGTATCGCCGCAAAGTGGGCATCCAACCGGCTCGTAGATGATCACATCGTCATCCATATCTTCCGGCTTTACGCCAAGTATTTTCTTCTCTTCCGGTTCTGCCAGTCTCGCCTGCTTGCAGGAGTTGCAAAGCCTGCGGACGAGTCGCTGTGCGATAACACCTACCAGAGCATCTCCTGCTACATATGGCTCGATACCCATATCGATGATACGTGTAACCGTAGAAGCTGCTGAATTCGTATGAAGTGTTGACACTACTAGGTGTCCGGTGATAGCGGCCTGTACCGCAATCTGTGCTGTCTCGGTATCTCGAATCTCTCCGATCATAATAATATCCGGATCCTGACGGAGGATAGATCGGAGAGCTGCCGCGAAGGTCATCTCCGCTTTGACATTCACCTGTACCTGATTGATACCATCGATGTTCGCCTCGACAGGATCTTCTACTGTGATGATATTTACATCCTCGGTATTCAGCTCGCTCAATGATGTATATAGCGTCGTTGATTTACCGGAACCAGTCGGTCCTGTAACCAGAATGATTCCATGCGGGTTACTCAGGATACCATCAAATACCTTTAATTCCTTTGGTCCAAATCCAAGGGCGCTCTTCGGTTTTGTAAGACCATCCTTGGATGTAAGTCTCATAACGGTTTTCTCGCCGTAAACCGTAGGCAGGATAGATACACGGACATCATACTCTCTACGGTCTACCATAATTGTGATACGACCATCCTGTGGCTTACGCTTTTCTGCGATATCCATGCCGCCGATGATCTTGATACGGGCACTGATACCTGCCAGAAGGCCAATATCATATGTCATAACATGCTTTAACGCACCATCAATTCGATACCGGACACGTACACTGCTCTCCAGTGGTTCAATATGAATATCGGAAGCTCTCTGTCTGACACCACCCTCGATAATCTGTTTTACAAGAAGAACGATTGGGGAATTCTCAACATCCTCATTGATCGCATCCTGATCGGCTTCGGTCATACCGTTCTCCTGCATTTCCTTCCGGTACTGCTCCGCAGCCTCCATCGCCTGTGCATTACCGAAATACTTACCGATTGCCTCCATAACATCGTCTTCCATCGCAAGCAATGGTTCCACCTGCGCATTCATCGCAATACCAATATCATCGATTGCATTCAAATCCATCGGATCAACCATTGCTACACGCAGAATGTTCGGATTCGCTTCATCATATCCAATCGGAAGTGCCTTGTACTTATTGACCAGGTTCTCTGGTATCTGTTTCAGCAGATCCTCATCCAGCTTGCAAGCCTTCAATTCAATATAATCAATTCCCATCTGTGTGGTCAGTACTGTGATCAACAGTTCCTGGCTGATAAAGCCAAGTTCCATGATAACATTTCCGATCCTGCCACCATTCTCTTTCTGATAGGCAAGTGCCTCCTGAAGCTCTTCTTCCGTAATAGCCCCCGCTTCAACAAGCAAATCACCTATACGAATTTTCTTTCTTCCTCCAGTTATCCGCATAGCAATACCCTCTCATTAAAATTTATAGTGCTTTAATTATAACATAGCCTATTTGAAAAAAAAACAATTATTTTACCATAATTTTGTCATTTTCAGTCCTTATATGTGTCATACGCCCTGGTATAAAATTTCATAATCATCTGTGCGATCGTTCTCCCCCAGATCTCTGTAAACATCCGCTTATCCTCTTTAAAGCGTCCGGTGTTATCAATATATTGTTTACTGGTCGCCCCATCATGGACCCGATATCCGACCAGCGCATGCGGATCATATGCAAAGCTCCCCGGAAGCTGTGCAAGTTTCCGGAATGTATCCCAGTCGATATTATACTTATAGGATGATGTAAATACAGGCTTTTCCACTCGATTCATCGCATATGTGACCGTCGGACAGCAGACGCTGTTACCAAGTAAAAAAATCAGCCTTTTAAAAAAACGGATACCTGCAAGCCTGTCCACACACATCGGTGTACGCAGCATGGCACGTATAATACAATTCGCATCCAACGATACGATTCCATCCTTTACCGGCCGATATCCGGAGAAAAATATCGTCGCATCCGGACGGGCATTAAATGCATCTAACATTGATTCCACATACCGGCTATGATAGATGTCGTCCTGATGCGCAATCGTAACCAAAGATGTATCCGCACAGGATATCGCGAAATTCCAATCATCCCGGATATTACTTTTCCCCTCCCGGATATACAATTTCAGTCTATATTTTTTTGCTATCGTTTCTATATGATGATTTGGAGTCGACGTACACACAACAACCTTCGATCGTACAGTCTGCCTTAACACAGAACGCACGCACGTCTCCAGATATTCTGACTGTTTATATGCACAGACAACAAACGTATGTCTACCTGTTTTTTTCTCTCTGTCCTTCTCCATATTTCAAGCCTTCTCTCTTCTTATTACACAATAGCCAGCGCAAAGATTGCTCTGACAATACTTATAATCGCAAGCCACAGAATCACACGATTTAAAAGTATTTTTTTCTTCATAAGTACCGTTGTGTCATATTCACATTTGATAACAAACCATGCCCCAACTCCTAATATAATATAATATAAAAATGTATAAGTACGTATAAACGCTGATAGTCCTATCCCTGAAAATCCGACCGTCATCCTCCCGGCAAAACCAGCAAACAAAAGCATAAACACAGTCAGGAATTTCTGTCTGTCCTGCAGAATCTGATACATGCAGATCAAAATACATATAATGCCAAGCAGTGCGAGTACAACCGGCAGAATCAATCGTGTATCTCTCCATGTGTCACACTCCACCGTGTCTGAAAATACACCTGTGATCATCGATACCGCACACAGCAGCAATGGTATTACCGAGATTGTCTTCACCCACTGTTTTGTCTGCATCATGCAAGTTACAATACAGATCAATATACACATGCATAAGAAAAAATAGTTTCTTTCTTCATCAAAGAACAAATGGTGCAATGTTGAAATAAATCCCATACATAGCTTATCCACCCCTGTCATGTGTGCATCTTCCGTAAATGTACTACTACGCCCCCGGTTTCCTGCGTTGAACAAATGGAAAAGGATGCCGAAAACTGATATAACCGTCTGTATATATATCACTCCATCCGGTCTTTTTTCCCGGATAGAAAGAAATACTGTGTATATAAATATAATCGCCAGCGTGACCGACAATTCTTCTTTGTTCACTGCAAATACTGTCAGCAGACACATGGGAACTACAGACCACCAGCTATTCTTCTGATGTTCAAAAAAGTGCTTCACTGTCATGCACGCAAGCAGAGCTGACACCAACGGCCACGCATAGCTTACCGATGTGACTACCCAACCCACCTCCTGGAAATTATCAAACGGAAACAGTAGGACCATGCCCAGAATTATCATATTATTGTCATTTAATCTATCCGGATTACACAAGCGGATCACGCACCAGAGCCCCACCATCAATACCAGAATATCCAATGCGCCCCACATGCGGATATCCAGATGCAATAAAATCCAGATAAGCGGGTTGATCAACACGCGGGAGCTCCAACCCTCGCAGCTTCGTTTCATCAATCCTGGCAGTTCCTGCTTTAAAGATGGTTTCAGAACAGAGACGACATACTGATCATCGCCATCCATCTGATAACCATAAATATGATAGAACAAGAGCACCAGAAAATAGATCAGATAGGGTATTATCCTTATACATATCGATTTTGCTTTTGCAAGCTGCTCTTCTCTTTCCATTGTACACCCCTAACACAGTTATTTTATCTTTGTATCCTCAATGATATATCGCGGCCGGTCTTTTACCTCCAGATAGATCTTACTGATATATTCACCAACAATTCCAATACTGAAAATCTGAAACCCTCCCAGGATGAGCATAACTACCATAACTGTTGTCCAACCCTTGATTGTATAGCCCATAGCATTTCCAATCAATATGTAAATCAGATACACAACACTCAGAAAGCTTACAAGCAGTCCCATCGCTGTAATCATACGAATCGGTTTTACGCTGCAGGAAGTGATTCCCTCAACTGCAAAGCGGAACATCTTACGGAACGGATATTTCGACTCTCCCGCCGCGCGTTCTCCACGGTCATACTCTACCGTAGATGATGCATATCCGATCATAGGCACAATTCCACGAAGAAACAAATTAACCTCCCGGAATTTCTCCAGTCCATCTAACGCCCGTTTTGACATCAGCCTGTAATCCGCGTGATTGTATACCATATCCACGCCAAATGCCCGCATCAGTTTATAAAACGCCAACGCCGTACATCGTTTAAATGCCGTGTCTTTTTTCCTCGATTTCCGAACACCATATACAATATCATTTCCCTTTTTATATTCTTCCACGAATTTATCCAGCACTTCCACATCATCCTGCAGGTCTGCATCCATAGAGATTACAATGTCGGCATATTCCTTTGCTGTCATAAGTCCTGCTAAAAGTGCATTCTGATGTCCTTTGTTTCTTGACAGGGTAATACCTGTCGCATACTCATCCTGTCGATATAACTCCTGTATGATATTCCAAGTACGATCCCGGGAGCCATCGTTCACATACAATATTCTGCTTTTTCCTGAAACGACTCCATCGGTTATCATCCGTCTGAGTTTATCTCCTACGCACCGGTTTGTCTCAGGAAGGACTTCTTCCTCGTTATAACATGGAATTACCAAGAACAATATCGGTTCCATATCATTCACCCCTCATATTATTTATTGTCATATCGGCATTGTAACAATAGATCGCAGATCCGATCTACATCCCGAACATCCAAATCCGGGTATAACGGCAATGTCAGAACTCGATTTGCCACCTTACGCGCAATCGGTGTATCATTCACATTGTATCTATTTTCAAAGCATGCGAAAGTATTTGTTAAAGGATAAAAATATTTTCTTGTATATATACCCGCTTCTGCCAGATAATCGTATACCTCATTTCTGCTTACTCCAAATATAGTTTCATCAAACACAACCGGAAAATAAGCATAATTCGACCTTACATCCGATTGAATCCAATTCAATTGTAAGCCTGCTGTATCCTTCAATCTTTCCATATAATGTTCATACAATTTCTTTCGTTTTGTTATTTCCTCATCCACATGCCGCAAATTGCAGATTCCCATTGCCGCACAGAATTCATTCATTTTTGCATTGGCTCCAACTGCATTCACATCTTCCGGACCATGTATACCAAAATTCTTTAATTCGTACAGTTTCTGTCCCAATTCCTCTCTTCGATAGCAAACTGCGCCACCCTCAATCGTATTATAAACCTTCGTTGCATGAAAACTAAAGCAGGATGCATCGCCATACAAACCTACACTTTTCCCTTTATAAGTTTCTCCAAATGCATGTGCTGCATCATACACAACCTTGAGTCCATATTTATGCGCAATTCGATCGATTTCTTCTATGTTACATATATTTCCATATACATGAACCGGCAAAATCGCACAGGTACGTTCCGTAATCAGACTTTCAATTTTGCTGACATCCATCGTATAAGTCTGCTCGTCTATATCGCAAAAAACCGGTTCAAGATTATTACGGACAATCGCATGTGTTGTGGACGCAAACGTAAATGGCGTTGTTATAACCTCTCCCTGCAGATTCATTGCCTGCAATGTCATTTCCAGTGCCATATGTCCATTTACAAGCAGTTCAATGTTATCAACATCCAGGTAGTCTTTTAACATATTTTGAAGTTGTTCATGCTTTTCTCCCATATTCGTCAACCAGTGCGTATCCCAGACAGATCTGACCTCTTCTATGTATTCCTCCATAGGCGGAAGAGACGCTTTTGTTACATATATATCGTATGGCATAAATAAGCCCCCTTACTTTGTTGCAAACACAGATAATCTGGTTGGCATCGGGAAATCATATCTTACAGAGATTGTATATCCTGCATGGAGTTGTTCCATCCATTTAATTACATCTAAAATATGAGTCCCATCATCAGCTCCTACATTTACAATCAAGCGTGGCTTATAGCGTTCAATACTTTTTCTTGCACCTTCCAAAATATCCAAAGCCATAAACGGAACAAATATTTTCATAATTGTCACGCTTTCATCCAATAACAAATCATCATATCTGCATACTTCTACTTCCGCATCCCCGGACTCACTCACATGCGATGACTGCATAGCCGTTGTATCAATCAGTGTTTTACCATTTATTTTACCAAACGCACAATTGTATGTTACAATTCGATCATCACATGCTGTATCTTCACAAAGGCTCCGATATGCCCTTTTATTTGGTTCAATTGCTATAATTTTCGCATACCGAGAATTACAATGTTTTTTGAACATTTGTACTGTATCCCCTGTATATGCCCCAATATCAACATAGACCTCGTCATATCCGATTTCCAATTTATCATAGTTGAATATATCTTCCACATATAAATTTCTATTTAAAAGACAAGATACATCACCTGTATTTTGTACTTCGTAATACGAATCCACACATTCACGGGATATCTCGTCCAATCCATCCAGCGTAGATAAAATTTCATCTTTATGTTCATTCACCCAGCTTTCTCCCGGTCCCTGATATTGAACATATGGATTCGGAATTACATAGACTTTTCGAACACATTCATACGCATACATATCTGATATTTTTTCAAAATGTCCATGTCCGCAAACAATGTCTATATCTACTCCCGACTTTTCTATTTCTTCTATATCCTCAATTGGTAAAAATGTCACCTCATCTGCAGGTTTCACTTTTACATTTACCACAAACCCTTTCACATATATACCATGCTCCTGTAATCTATAGTACACTTCCCGCGCCATAGATCCGGCACCCCATATGTATATATTTAATGAACTTTCGGATATCTGTTCGTAAACACTATTATTCATCTTTTACCCCCGTAACATACTCCACATAGTTTCTGGCAATATATTGTTCTATAATTCCGCCAAAATCATCTATATGTTCCTGTCTGAAACACCGCAGATGGTTACACACAAAATCATATCCTGCCATAGTAGAAAATACTACTCCTGCAGAAAACCTCGGATTGCACTCCAAAAAATAATAATCACCTTTTTCATCTTGCAAAAACTCATAGTTTACACAACCATTCACATGCATTTTTTCTGCCAATTCCATGCATGCATGTTCAAGAACCACATCCCTGTATACATATACTGAAAGCCCACACCCATGCGGCGTACTGATTAGTTCTTTTCTTGCTACAGCCACACACTCATTATAAATTGCATTTCGTAAAACATCCACTACAATCCTGTTTCCACAGATATACGGCTCAACTACATATTTCTGCCTGCTTAGTACTGTCCGCATCGCAAGTAGTTCTTCTTTTGTTTCGATTATCCGTAACCCCTGACTGCTTCGACCATCTGCCGGTTTACACGCAACCGGAAACTGTATTGTATTTGCTTCTGTTTTTGAGTTGATATAATATGTCGGAATTGTTTTAATGCCCTTCAGGCACTGTTCATCAACAAAATCCATCATTTCTTTTTTATCTCTTGCCAGCAAAACGGATTCACTGCCTGTCATCGCCAGAATAATTTCTTTCTCTTTAAACCAGTTTCGATGTTGATTCAAGAAATCTACTTCTACATCGATCAAAGGAACAACCACATCTATTTTATTTTCCAGACATATTTTCTTTATGCACGCCCAATATGCCTCATGTTCTGATGCCTTCGGCACCTGATAAAATACATCAAACCATGGTGCCTGCGAAAGGTATACCTCCGGATATATATCACATCCATATATCCTGACATTCCCTGTCTTCCTGATATTTTCGCAAACGACCTTTGATGAAACTGACCCAATCGCAGTAAGCAATATTCTGTTACAAATATTCTTTTCCATTAAAAAATCCCTTCACACAATTAAACATAACACGGTTTATATGTCCAAGAATATATCCAAAAATTTTTACCCAGTTCTTATGAATCTTCAATACTTTTTTTATTTCTTTCATGGATATATCATGTTGTATAAAACAGCTTGCCAGCATAGCCTCCATATACATGGCGTATGCAGTATCTACAAAACTCTCAGGCAATCTTTTTTCTTCTGAAAAAGTGACAAAGCATTTCCAATAATCTGCATAATCTTTATATTTTAATTTATTGGTTGCAGAAAAACTGTTTCCACTATGTCTGACCAATCTGTATTCGCTTAAAACATCTGGCAGACAATGAATCTCTCCAACACCGAGCAGAGAAAATATCTTCGACCGATCCCCCGGTCCAAGCTCCGAACACCTGTATATAAAATCCTTGTCTACCCCTATATCTCTTGTATGATAATTCCGATACATGATTGATGTTGTCTGTCCCGGCATAATCCATTTTCTAAAATGTCTTAATGTATACTTCTTATTCTTGCAATCCGGGTACACAATATTAATCCGGTTTGAATTCTGGTCAATTACCTGACATCTATGTGCAACTGCAACAGCTTCGGGATGTGCATCCAGATAATCAACCTGTTTTTGTAATTTATACTGATCTGTCCATTTATCATCTGTTTCCAATACAACTACATATTCTCCCCGTGAGCACGACTGCACCCTTGCATAATTATCATTTGCTCCAATATTTTTTTCTCCCAAAAAAGCAATCATTCTTTTTCCAAATTTATCCTGATAACTACGAATGATATCCTGGCTTGCATCTGTAGAATGGTCATCGCCAATAATGACTTCGTATTCAAAATTCACCTTCTGCATTAAAATCCCATCTAACGCTTCACAAAGGTACTTCTCATGATTATATGTAACACAACAAATGCTGACTTTTATATTATCCATCTCTCATCTTACCCATTTTCTTTCAATATATTTGAACAACGGTTTTTCCAAGCAGTAAATTCGGACTATATCAATTACTGTACATATACAGAAAACTATAGCAACCACAAAAAAAGCATATGGAAACATATTATCATAGTGTCCTGCATTATCAAAAATATCTCTCCATAACCATTGGCGCATGGAATCCGAGTTTGCGTGAATTGTCAATACGCCAAAAGAAGAGGCTGCGATAGTATTTATAAATTTGTTATGTTTTATCTTAATATTCTTAAAAAACAAGAATGCACACACAGAAGTTGTTAACGCTAAAATTTTATTACAATCTGATACAAAAAAATATCTATACTCTTTTACACCTAACTGCAATACATCTATTTGTATTGCAGCAATACTTCCCCATGAAAGCAGCAACATGACCACCATCCACTTCCCCCATACTTTTTTGCTGTCTAAAATCCCCGGAGCAAACACAGCACTATCTTCTCCATGCAGCCTTATATAAGACGATAGAACAAACAAAACACTGAACCATGTAACATAATTGAATACAACCTCAATCATAAGTGAAGGCATAATCGTATATATCAAGAGCAAAGCAAACAGTAAATATCTATGCTCTTTCTCAGATAAACTCTGCACAAATTTACACAAAAAAGGGATAAGCAGATAGAACAGAAAAAAACAGCTTGTAAACCCATCTTTTATGTAAGTAAATGGAAAAATAGTATTTATAAATTCATCTATAAAAAAGGATTCATATCCAAATACAACAAAGATAAAGTATATCAAGATTGAATAAAATTCTACTTCCATCAATAGTTTAAAAAATTTTAACAGATATTTTTTTATATTATTCCGATTGTCTAATCCAATCTTTTTTACACACATAAAATAACCCGTAATCATCATAAAGCAATTGATTCCAGTCTTGCCTCCCCATCCAAAAATCAAAATACCGATATCGTTTAAGGAAGAACCGCTTACGCAATACAATAACCCAGAATTTACCACTTAATGATGTGCAATAATGCATATCATAGATATTATACGGAATAATTCAAGATTTGAATTTCTCATTTTTTCTTCGCATATTTTATCTTCAAAAATGTGCTTTTCCATTAATACCCCCTTTTCACTATCCAGAATGTGCTGACTTTTATATTATCCATCTCTCACCTTACCAGCTTCTTCAAATAATTAAAATTTGCATCTTTCGTCATCAAAGAAATTGCAAAATATACAACAATCCCCGCCACAATCTGCACGCATAACCGCACCAGATTATTTTCTAATTGTGTTCCAATCCCCCATATAATAACTGCCATTGTAGCGGATTTGATAATGGATGGCACAATATCCGATATCTGCTCCAGATATGTATATTTCAATATTTTTACATTTGGATATGCATTTATAAAGCACGATATGATGGATGTGACCACCGCACTGAATGCAATCGCTATAATTCCATATCTCATAGCCAGACATAAAATCGCAATCGCTATACTGCATTTAATAATTTCCAGTTTCAAAAAGATATCACTGTGTCCGGTTGCTTTTAACGCTTCCAGATTTGCAGTGTGAACAGGCCAAAATCCATATGCAATACACGCAATCCGAATAAACGGAACACACGGCAGCCATTTATCAGTCAAAAACACCGTAATAAAAGACGGTGCAACAACTATAATCCCAAGCATCACCGGCCAGAGCAGATACGAACTGATGCTGACTGCGCGTCGCGTAATTTGTTTTACCGAATCCACTGTCTCCTGTTTTTTAGACAATACAGGAAACAGCACGCTGCTTATGGATGTGCTGATTGCCGATGTTGCAGCCTGCGGATACTGAGATCCATTCGTGTAATATGCAAGATCTGCAGCTGAATATTTTTTCCCGATAATCAAATTCCGAATCTGACTATAGGTCATATCCAGTAACCCGGAAACCATCAATTTCCACCCATAGCGAAAAAGACCTTTTCCTGTTGCTATATCAAATTCCTTTGTAGGCCTCCAGCCTGCCCGAACCCATAATATGCATGTGTCAATCACCGCATTCAGCAGATACTGCACCACCAATGCCCATACACCAAATCCCGATAAAGCAAGGGCAACTCCTGCTCCTCCAGATATCAGTGTCCCCCATAGCGTTGCTCCAAAAAATAGTTTAAACTGCATATTTCTTGAAATATATGCACACTGAACAGAATTGACTGCAGCAATCGGTATTCTAAGACAGAGAACTCTTATCACCGCCGACAAATCACGATAATGAAAGAATTTTTCTATCAATGGTGCAATAAAAAAAACACAGATATATATAATTACAGAAATGATAACATTTAAATAAAATGCAGCAGAAAAATCTTTTGAGTCCGCATCTTTTTTCTGTATCAGAGAGTTTCCAAGTCCTGCCGTAACAAACACATCTGCAATATTGATTACCACTAACGCCATTGCAACCATTCCGTATTCTGATGGAGATAGCAGTCTTGACAATATCACCATGATCAGAAACGAAACGCCCAAAACAATGATTCTTTCTCCAAACTTCCAAAAGAAACCGGTAATAACTTTCATTCTATCTGATTTATGCTCATCTTCATGTTTCATTATCATTTTCCTTTTTTGTTCATTTCTTTTATTATCATACCATCTTTTTCCATCTTGGAAAAGCACTATTTCCCATCATTCGTCATACTATATACAAAGAGAGACTTCGAGGGCCGCCATGCAGACTTTTCACCACCCGCTCTCTCCCGAAGAAGAATCGTATTATCTGCAAAAGGCGAAGGCTGGCGATATCGCCGCGCGTAATATCCTTGTGGAATACAATCTGCGTCTGGTGGCGCATATCGTCAAGAAATATCAAACAGGGAACCGCTCGACGGAAGACCTGATCTCCATAGGTACAATCGGACTGATCAAAGCGATCAATACATACGATACCGACAAGGGTTCCAAGCTTGTTACCTACGCGAGCCGCTGCATTGAGAACGAGCTTCTGATGCGGCTCCGCCAGGAGCGTAAAGAGGCAAGGGAGATATCATTGTATGAGCCGATCGGGACTGACCGGGAAGGGAATGAAATCAGCCTGATGGATGTCATTCGAATTGATGAGGAAAATGTGCTTGCGAGCGTCATCACGTCCGAGAGCCTGCGCAGCATAGGTGATATATTCGAGGATGTTCTTGACCCGCGGGAGCAGCAGGTTATCGCCCTTCGGTATGGGCTTTATGATGACCGTGTTCTCACGCAGAAAGAGATTTCGAACCGGCTGCATATCTCGCGTTCCTATGTCTCGCGCATAGAGAAAAAGGCACTGCTTAAGCTTCGCAGTGCCTTGTACGTATAATCATGCCTTTTTGTATCTTCTCCGGTTTGGAAACCTTCACGTGAAGCATTTGTTTTGGATGCGGTGCAGATTCCATCTCTGTGCCGTATTCATCCCGGATAGAAAGTACATCCACGTCTATATTCTCTCCGTCAAATGCCATCACCTCGATCGCATCTCCCACGCAGAATTTGTTCTTCTGATGAATGATGAAGCTGCCATCCTCTGCCACTTCCTCAACGGTTCCAAGATAGACGCGGTTCTTCACATATGTGTTGCAATCGTAGATCTGTGTCTCCTCGTTCGGCTTTCCATAATAAAATCCGGTCGTAAACTGGCGGAACGTACATGCGGAGATTTCCTCCTTGTAATGTTCCATCCGGCTTTCATAGAGTTCGCGTGAGATATAATAATCATCAATCGCTTCCCGGTACGTACGCGTCACAACTGCTACGTAAAGTGCCGTCTTCATGCGTCCTTCTACCTTGAAAGAATTGATTCCCGCTTCAATCATATCCGGAATATGTTCGATCATACAGAGGTCTTTGGAATTGAAGATATAAGTTCCTCTGTCATCTTCTTCCACCGGCAGATATTCGCCCGGACGTTTCTCCTCAACAACCGCGTATTTCCAGCGGCACGGATGTGTGCAGGCTCCCTGATTTGCATCTCTGCCTGTGAAATAGCTGCTAAGCAGACATCTTCCCGAATAGGAGATACACATCGCTCCATGCATGAAAGCCTCAATCTCCATGTCTGCCGGAATATGTTCCCGTATCGTCCTGATCTCTTTCAGAGACAGCTCGCGTGCCGCTACCACTCGTGTAGCCCCCTGCTTTCTCCAGAAATCATAGATCAGATAATTCGTATTGTTCGCTTGTGTACTGACATGAATCTCAATTCCCGGCAGAATCTCCTTCGCAAGCGTGAAGATGCCCGGATCCGAGATGATGAATGCATCAATCTTCTCCTCTAACCCTGTTTCTTTCAACTCGCGGAAATACGCCTTGATTCCCTCGATATCATCATTGTGTGCAAATATATTGACTGTCACATACAACTTCGCGCCATGTGCATGCACATAGTCTGCCGCCTCATGCATCTCTTCGATTGAGAAGTTCCCAGCCTTCGCACGAAGTCCATAATTCTTGCCGCCGATATAGACTGCATCTGCACCGTAATCCACGGCTACCCTCAGCACTTCCAGGCTTCCCGCCGGGATCAATAATTCCGGTTTCTTTAATTTATCCATGTTCCAACCTCTTTTTCATCTTTTACAAGCAGGTGTCTACCTGCCATCTGTACCTGTGCGGTTTTCACTCGTCATGTTCCGGCTCCGCCCAGCTGCACCACACACCTGACAATCGTTACTGCACAGCTTCTGTCACACGCACACTGTTTCGGGTCATCACGCTCACCCATCCAGCCACGTCACGTCATATCTATGCGTTCTTCAGCAGGATTGAGATTGCCATGCCATCGCCCACCGGCAGGATTGCGGTCTCCAGCCGCTCATCGTGTGTCAGCACATCCAGATATTCCCGCATGCGGTCATGGATCGTGCGGTTCCGCTTCTCCACCAGGAAATGCGACTCTAACACTTCCCCTTCCTGCAGGATATTATCGGATACGATCACACCGCCCGGTACAAGCACCCGCATGACATCCGGCAGATAATAGATATACTGCGCCTTCGCCGCATCAACAAACGCAAAATCATAAGTATCATCCGGCAGACCTTTGAGTGTCTGCGCCGCATCGCCGCAGATCACCTGTATCTGTGAGCTTCTCCCCAGACGTTCGATATTGCTTCTCGCTTCCGCAACACGTTCTTCGCTTAGTTCGAGTGTTGTGACATCTGCATCCTCCGGCAGATATCCTGTCATGTAGATAGAAGAATAGCCGACGGCTGTTCCAATCTCCAGAACATGCTTCGGCTTCTTCAACAGTAACTGTGTCTTCAACAACTCCCGCGCTTCCGGCCGTATCACCGGAACGCCGCGTCGTATCGCATCCAGATATATTTCTTTCAGTGTTCCTTCATCTTCCTTCGCCATAGAACGGACGAAAGATGTGATTCTTGCATAATCATTCATCTCTAATCGCTGTCCTTATCTTCATCGGTATCCTGAATATTACATATGATGTTCAAAATCTCGTCATAGGTCATACTCGCGGACAGATGGAACTTGCCACTTGTGATCTTCGTTCCGTAGCCCTTCACCTTGACCTTTGCATAAAAGACATACTTATCTTCGATGATATCCGCATCCTGCAGTGCCTGTCCGATCTCCATAATGGATGAATCAGCCGGAATATCTACTACGATATATTCCTGACTGCCCGGATGGTTTGCCACCTTGCCGAACACACCATACGCAAAGTTAAACGAATACGTAAAAAGCTTCACGATCAGGAACACAATCAGAATATTAACGAACAATCCAAACATAAAGCCAGAGGATCGTTTCAATCCCTTACGAAGGTTGTCTTCCTTCTTCATCGCTTTCTTCATCGCAGCTTTCCTGCTCGTAGTCTTTGTATTTCCTGTTGTCTTTTTCTTCACATTCTCACTCATTGATGTAATCAAACTCCAATCCTTCTGCGATCGAATCGAACACCTGTTGTAACAGCTTACAGATCTGCTGTTCTGCCTGCAGGAAATCACTTACAATCGAGTTATGCAGCAATTCATCGTATTCTCTCGTCAATTCTATCATCTCATCGTAGGGATTCACGCCCTGGCGATTCTGAAGCTCATAGTTTTTCGCGCGGAACTCCTGCAGGTTTCTGCTCAATTCTTCATTCTCCCGCAGTGCATGTTTGGTCTTCAGATACATCTGGTACTCTTCCGATGCACGGATATGTTCATTCAATTTTCTGCTTTCATTTATAACCTGTTTCATATCGAGTCTAAGCTCCTGTAATAACCGAAAGGTTCAAATTGTATCTATACCTCTGTGATGATCGGGAGGATCATCGGACTCCGCTTCATCTTCTTCCACAGGAAGTCGCTCAGTGCATCGCGGATTGTATTCTTAAGCTTACCCCAATCGCTGATTCCACGATCCAGGCAGCTGTCCAGCGCCTCCTGTACAACCTCACGACACTCATCCATCAGATTTTCCGCTTCTCTGACATAGACAAATCCACGGGATACAATATCCGGTCCCGCAATCTGCTGATTGCTTCCGGACTCCAGTGTTACAACGACGATCAACAGACCATTCTCCGAAAGCTGCTGGCGGTCACGCAACACAATATTTCCTACATCTCCGACGCCCAGTCCATCCACGAGGATGCCCTGTGCCTGAACCTTTCCAGTCACATCAAATGTATCTTCCCCGATAGAAAGTACATCTCCGGCAGAAAGGATCTTGACATTCTCCTTCGGAATTCCCATCTCTACCGCAAGCTCCGCATGACGCTTCAAGTGGCGGTACTCGCCGTGTACGGGAATTGCATATTTCGGCTTGGTCAGCGCATACATCAGCTTCAATTCTTCCTGACAGGCATGTCCGGATACATGTGTATCCTGGAAGATTACATGCGCCCCCTTCATCTCAAGTTCGTTGATAACCTTGAAGATTGCCTTCTCATTTCCCGGAATCGGGCTGGATGAGAAGATAACCACATCACCCGGTTTGATCGTAATCTGCTTATGAATATTCGCAGCAATTCTTGAGAGCGCTGCCATATTCTCTCCCTGGCTTCCGGTCGTGATCAGTACAACCTGCTCGTCCGGATAGTTCTTGATCTGATCGATCTCAATCAGTGTATTGTCCGGGATATCAATATATCCAAGCTCCGAAGCGGTCTGAATGACGTTCACCATGCTCCGTCCCTCAACGACAACTTTTCTTCCGTACTTATATGCGGAATTGATGATCTGCTGCACACGGTCAACATTCGATGCGAATGTCGCAATGATGATCCGGTGATCCTTGTTATCATCAAACAGATGGTCGAACACTTTACCGATTGTCTTCTCCGACGGAGTATATCCGGTACGTTCTACGTTCGTGGAATCCGCCATAAGCGCGAGGACACCCTTCTTTCCAAGCTCTCCAAACCGCGGCAGGTCAATAGCTTCACCGAATACCGGTGTATAATCAACCTTAAAATCTCCGGTATGCACGATGATTCCTGCCGGTGTATAGATGGCAAGTGCTGCCGCATCGGCAATCGAATGTGTCGTACGGATGAACTCAATGCGAAACGCACCGAGTGTGATCATCTGTCCGTGTGTGACAATCTTTCTGCGTACATTGTTGATATTTCCATGTTCTCGAAGCTTATGCTCGATCAGTCCCATCGTCAGCTTCGTTGCATAGATCGGCATATTCACCTGATTCTCAATATATGGTATCGCTCCGATATGGTCCTCATGTCCGTGCGTAATTACAAGTCCCTTGACCTTATCTGCGTTCTCCTGCAAGTATGTGACATCCGGGATAACGAGATCAATTCCGAGCATCTCATCCTCCGGAAATGCGAGTCCACAATCCACGACAATAATACTGTCCTCATACTCAAATGCGGTAATGTTCATTCCGATCTGCTCTAACCCGCCGAGCGGAATAATCTTCACCGACTTATTTTTATGTTTCATTCTAAACTAAACCTCCAAATCAAAGTCTTCCAACAGCTCATCAAACACCTTGATCACTGCTTTCAATTCGTTCTCGTCCTCAATCTCTGTATAGGTTACCATATCCTCTTCTTCGCCCGGTTCTTCACGCAACACAAAGAAGCTTCCATCCTCATCGTCTACATCGTCTGTCAGCAGAATATAGTTTTTCCCAAACAGTTTTGTCTGATCCAGCACATACAGCTCCTGGTCACCGTCTTCCGTCTCGAATGTAATCTTCGGAATCTCTGTATTCAATTCCTCTTCGTTCTCATTTCCACCCATGTTATCTATGTGCCTCTCTATCCAGATAGTTCTGCAATATGATTGCAGCCGCCATCTTATCAATGTGTTCCTTCCTGCCGCTCACGCAGACACCCGTCGCCTCCAGAATACGATTTGCCTCTACGGTTGTAAGCCTCTCGTCTACAAAGATAACCGGGAGTCCGGTTCTCCGCTCCAGATCCGCAGCAAACGCCCTTGTCGCCTCCACGCGCGGGCCCTCGGTGTTGTTCATCATCTTAGGGAGACCGACTACGATCTTCCCAGCCTCATGTTCCTCTATGAGTGCTTCAATCCTTGCATATGTCTGTCGCAATTTATTCTCTTGTTTTCTCTCAATCGTCTCAAGCGGCTGGGCGATCAGACATGTAGCGTCTGATACCGCAACCCCAACCGTCTTGGAACCATAATCCAGTCCAAGGATTCTCATGTTTTATCTCCTATTTGAGCCGTGTCTCAATATAGTTCTCCAGAAGTACTTCGATAATCTCATCGCGTTCTGCCTTCATGATCAGGCTTCTGGCATTCTTGTAGCTTGTGATATATGTAGGATCTCCACTCATAACATATCCCACGATCTGACTGACCGGATTATATCCCTTCTCAGACAATGCTTCATACACCTGCTCTAAGATATCTGTCACCTCTATATTCGATTCATGGATAATTCCTATATCCTGTGTATTTTGATTATTCACTTTCTCACGTCCTTCTTTATTGCATTGCAAAACATATAGCACTATTCTAATATATCCTGTAAAAAATAGCAACTCTTTTATTTTAACATGCCGAAGAAATCGTACTGATTCGTCTCCGGAAGATCCCCCAGAAGTCCCAGATCGCCCATGACATCGAGAATCGTTTTTGATACCTTTCCACGTATACGGATATCTTCTTTGGAAGTAAATGGTCCTTCCTTTGCAGCCTCTTCAAGCTGTTGTGCCGCTTTTAATCCCATGCCTGCAATCGATGCAAAGCTCGGCATGATCTTTCCGTCTATGATCTGGAACCGGTCTGCCTTCGCCTTGTAGAGGTCAATCGGCAAAAACTCAATGCCTCGTGCGTACATCTCCTGTACCAGACGCATATCACGGATCGTATCCTTCTCTGTGGCACTCATCGCATTTTTATCTTTCTTCTGCAGCTCTGCAAGATTCTCCTCGAGTGCTTCCTTGCCAAGGCACATAAGCTGGTAATCAAATGCAGATGCGCGGATGCTGAAGAACGCCGTATAGTAAGCAAGCGGATAATTGATCTTATAATACGCCACACGCCAGCCCATCATAACGTAAGCAACCGCATGAGCCTTCGGGAACATGTATTTGATCTTCTCACACGATTCCATATACCACTCCGGTACGTCATGCTTCCGCATCTCTTCCTTCCATTCATCCCATTTATCGCATTTGCCCTTGGCTACAACACCCTTTCTTACTTTCTCCATGATATTGAAAGCAAGTCCCGGTTCCAGCCCACGATAGATCAGGTATGTCATGATATCATCTCGTGTACAGATGGCAGATGACAGCTCGCAGATTCCATTTGCAATCAGTGTCTGTGCATTGCCAAGCCATACATCCGTTCCATGGGACAGTCCTGCGATCCGGACCAGGTCAGAGAATGCCTTCGGCGCTGCGTCGATCAACATCTGCATCGCAAAATCCGTACCGAACTCCGGAATTCCCAGTGTTCCAAGCTTTGTGCCGCCGATATCCTCCGGCTTGATGCCGAGTGCCTCTGTATTATGGAACAGTGACATTACATCCTTATCATCAAGCGGAATCGTCTTCGCATCCAGCCCTGTCAGATCCTCCAGACGACGGATCATCGTCGGATCATCATGTCCCAGAATATCGAGCTTCAGCAGATTATGGTCAATCGAGTGGTACTCAAAATGTGTTGTTACAATATCGGTTGTCATATCGTTTGCCGGATGCTGGATCGGCGTGAAGGAATAGATCTCCTCATGCTTCGGAAGCACGATCATGCCTCCCGGATGCTGTCCGGTTGTACGTTTTACGCCCGTCAGTCCGACCGCGATCCGCTCTATCTCGCAGTGCCGTTTTACCTGCTCATGCTCTTCAAAATACTTAAGTACATATCCAAATGCAGTCTTCTCCGCCAGGGAACCGATCGTACCTGCACGGAATGCTTTCCCCTTACCGAACAGTTCCTCGGTGAATGCATGCGCCTTCGGCTGATACTCTCCGGAGAAGTTCAGGTCGATATCCGGCTCTTTATCACCATAGAAGCCAAGGAATGTCTCAAAAGGAATATCGTGTCCTTCTTTCTTCATGAGCGTTCCACACTTCGGGCATTTCCGGTCTGGCATATCGCAACCCGACTGTCCTTCAAACTGCTTGACAAAATCAGAATCAAAGTCCGTGAAGTAACAATGCGGACAGATATAATGTGCCGGTAGTGGATTCACCTCGGTAATACCTGCCATCGTCGCAACGAACGAGGAACCAACCGAGCCACGGCTTCCTACCAGATATCCATCATCGTTTGACCGCCACACAAGCTTCTGGGCGATAATATACATAACCGCAAATCCATTCGAGATGATCGAATGCAGCTCGCGCTTCAGTCTTGCATCTACGATCTCCGGCAGATCCGGCCCATAAATCTCATGTGCTTTGTCATAACAGATCGTTGTCAGTGTCTCATCGGAATTCTCAATAATCGGCGGACACTTATCCGGACGCACCGGTGATATCGTCTCGATCATATCGTTGATCTTGTTCGTATTCGTGATGACAACTTCCTTCGCAAGATCACTGCCCAGATACTGGAATTCTTCCAGCATCTCCTCTGTCGTCCTGAAATAAAGCGGCGGCTGATGGTCTGCATCCGCAAATCCTTTGCCCTTCATCATGATCCGGCGGTACATCTCGTCCTCCGGATCTAAGAAATGCACATCACAGGTTGCAACAACCGGCTTGCCAAACTGTTTACCAAGATCACAGATCTTACGGTTCACATCCTGCAGATCTTCCACTGTCTTAACCGGTGCTTTCTCATCATCGAGCAGAAACATGTTATTACCGGTCGGCTGGATCTCATAATAGTCATAGAAATTACACAGTCTGGTAATCTCATCTTCGCCCTCGCCATATAATACTGCCCGGTACAGTTCTCCCGCTTCGCAGGCTGAACCGATGATCAGTCCTTCCCGGTATTTGTTGATGAGACTCTTCGGCATACGCGGACGGCGGTTATAATAAGTCAGATGGGATTCTGAAATCAGCCGGTACAGGTTCACACGCCCTACTTCATTTGCCACGAGAATAATTCCGTGGTATGTCTTCGCCTTACGGATTGCATCCGGCGATGCAGCCGCAGCCTCGTTCAGTTCCCTGATTGTCTTGATGCCCTTCTCCTTGATCATCTTGATCATCTTCACGAAGATTTCTGCTGTTGCCGCTGCATCGTCGCAGGCTCTGTGATGATGTTCATTCACGACACCGAACTGCTTGCACAGACGGTCGAGCGTGTATTTTCCAAGCTCGGGAAGCAGAATATGCGCAAGTGTCATCGTATCCACAATCGTGCTGTCAAAGGTAAGTCCCAGTCTCTTCGCGTTCTCCCGGATAAAGCCAGTATCAAATGCTGCATTATGTGCAACAACGCTTGCATCTCCGATATACTCCAGGAATTTCGGTAATATCACATCAATGGTCGGTGCAGACTGCACCATCGCATCCGTGATCGATGTAAGCTTCGTGATAGAATACGGAATCGGAACTTCCGGATTGATAAACTCCGAGAATGTATCCTGGATCTTTCCATCTTTGATACGGACTGCGCCAATCTCGATGATCCGGTTATTTGTCGGGCTTAAACCTGTTGTCTCTATGTCAAACACCACATATTCCGAATCAATATTCTGTCCCTTTTCATTCTGAATCAGACCTTTGACATCATCGACGAAATATCCTTCCACGCCATAAATGATCTTGAAGTCTTCCCCCTTCTTGATCTGGTGGTTCGCGATTGGGAACGCCTGGACTACACCATGATCTGTAATCGCAAGTGCCTTCATGCCCCATGCCTTTGCGCGCGCAATCACATCCTCGATACCGACGACACTGTCCATCTCGCTCATGACCGTATGTAAGTGAAGCTCCACGCGCTTCTCCAAAGATGTATCCATGCGTTTCTCCCGGAAGTCATTTGCCGGTTTGATTCCCGCAATCGAAGAAAATGTCACTTCCCGGCTGTAACTGTCATACATCGGTACACCCTTTATAATATAGAATTTGCCTTTCTGAAGATCCTCAAGCAGAGGTTCCTTGTCCTCCGGTGATACAAAAAGCTTGAACATGATTGAGTCCGTGAAATCCGTGATTGCACCGGTGATAATGAATTTCCCGCTTCTAAGTTCTCTTTCCTCGATCGACATGATCTGTCCATGGATACAGCATTCCCCGCCGCCTTCTTCCAGGGTCTCGATCTTCACGATCTCGGCGTCGCAGTTTCTTCCATAGAACACATCCGGATCGGAAGACTTCCGGTAATTACTGCCATAATTGCCTTTTCCGCCGAATTTTCCGTACTTTCCTGCCTTCGCACCATCGCCTGCCGGTGCCTTCTTCGTCATCTCTGTCTGATTTTTTGCAGCCTGTGTGCCTGCTGCGGTTCCTGTTGTTTTCTCCATCTCTTTATCCCCCTTGTTCTCCTTACCTGTTTGCTTGTTATTCTCCTTTGTTCCTATTGTTTCCACATTTTCCGAACCATCCTGTGCCGGTTTTTCTGTGCGCAGCTGTTCATTCTTCTCCTCAATGATCCGGAGTTCCTGCTGCAGCCGAAGGGCAGCCGCCTCTCTGAGTTTCGTCTTCTGCTCCAGAGAAAAGCTGAACCCTACTTCAATCGCAACACCAAAATGGTCACGAAAATAAGACACAAGAAATTCCCGAATAAGTTTCTCGT